>CAMCUG010000015.1 GCA_945878835.1 Chryseobacterium gleum
TTTCAAATGTTCATTACTTCATGGCAAGGCCGAAAAGATTTCGGCCTTTTTGCTTTCTTTTGTTAGACTATAAAATTCAATAGATGAGAATTGTTATTCCAATGGCGGGTATGGGGAAGCGTTTACGTCCTCACACCCTTGTAACACCAAAGCCACTTGTTAGAATTGCCGAAAAGCCAATTGTACAGCGGTTGGTAGAAGACATTGTATCAATTCAAACAGAAAAGGTGGAAGAGATTGCGTTTATTATTGGACGCTTTGGGAAGGAAGTAGAAAATCATTTAATTGCCTTGGCCGAGCAGCTGGGAGCGAAGGGTACCATTCATTACCAAGACCAAGCGCTTGGAACAGCTCATGCGATTATGTGCGCAGAGTCTGCCTTGACCGGACCAGTAACAGTGGCATTCGCTGATACTTTGTTCCGAGCTGATTTCAAATTAGATCCCAATGCAGACGGTGTTTTGTGGGTGAAGAAAATCGAAGATCCTCGTCAGTTTGGTGTAGTGGAATTGAGCGCCGAGGGCACCATTGTTTCCTTCCAAGAAAAACCGCAAGAGTTCGTTTCAGATTTAGCCATGATTGGAATTTATTATTTCAAAGACGGTGAGTGGTTGAAACGTGAACTTCAATATTTACTCGACAACAACATCATGAATGGTGGAGAATACCAATTGCCAGACGCCATGCGAAACATGATGAAGCAAGGCGCGAAGTTTGTTCCGGGTGAAGTAGATGAATGGATGGATTGCGGAAATAAGAATGCAGTGGTAGAAACCATGATCTCCGTTGTTTCTAGACTTCCACAAAATCACAATGTTAAATTGGAAGGAGATTCGAAAATTATTGAACCGTGTTATTTCGGAAATAACGTTGTGCTTCACAATTCAACGGTGGGCCCGAACGTTAGCATTGGCAGCAATGTGTCCATTATGAATTCAACACTTGAAAATTCTTCCGTTGAGTCGAATAGTAAAATTGAGAACTGTCAGCTTACAAATTCGTTGATCGATGAGTATTGTCAAGTTGCAGGTGTGAGCGGAGTGCTTGATTTGGGGTCTTACAATTCCATTCAAAACAATGACTAACAAAATTCTTCTTTTTCTCTCTTTCTTTGTTTTCGCTGCGTGCGGAAGCAAGAAAGCAACTGTTGTAACCGATGAAAATCACGCGAAGTTTCAGCAGTATTTTTACGAAGGAGAAAAAGCGAAGATGGCGGGCAATTTTGAAATTGCAATCAACTACTTCAATACTGCTTTGAAGTACGAGCAAGTGAGTGCTGCACATTATGAAATTTCAAAATTGTCTTCTCAGCTTCCGAAGTTCGAGAAGATGGGCAGAGATCACATTCGAATAGCTGTTGAAATGGAACCTACCAATTCGTGGTATTTGAAAGATTTGGCCTTTTACGAGGTATACGGCGGAAACATTAAAGAAGGAATTAAGAACTTCGATTTAGCAGTGAAGTACAGCGCCAATCCAGTTCCAGTTTTGAATGAATACCTAAATGTCATCGGCAGCTATGACATGAACCAAGCTTCATTGGTTTTGGCTCAGCTTGCGGCAATTCAAGGAGAAGATGAGGACATTGCCCGTAAGCGATTTGAATTGTTGAGCTTGCAAGGGAAATTTAAGGAGGCCGGAATAGTGTTAGAAGATTTCGAAAAGAAGAATAAAGTTGAAGATGCCTATTATTTCTATCTATTCGAATTTTACCGTGAAAATAGTTTGAAAGAAGAAGGGTCCAAATGGTTGAAGCACATGAAGGAAGTTATTCCAAACAACGGGAAACTACTTTTAGAAGAGAGTGGAGAATTAGCGAATGCAGGAAACGACGCAAAGAGTTATGAGTTGTTGAAAAAATCTATTAGTTCCGGAGATTTAGGTTGGTACGATGCAATTGATGTGCTCAAGAAATACGAAGAACTTGCAGAGAAAGACGAGAAATTCAAGAAGCCCCTTTGGGAAATATTCGATTTAACATTCAATCAATTCAAATCGGAACATGAATGTCTCGTTCAACTATCATTTGTTGCTAATCACCAAAACAATTTTGTTCGTCAAGAAGAAATGTTAGTGCTAGCAGTGGCAATTGACAAAGCCGATGTAATGGTTTGGCAGTTCTTATTGGAAAACCAAAAGCAGCTGCGCAAATGGAATGAATTGGTTAAGTTTGGAAATGAAGCGTTGGAACTTTTTCCAACCGATGCTGAAATATATTACTACACAGGGCTAGGATATCTAAAGCTTCAAGACTACTCGCAGTCTTTGGAATTATTAACTACAGGAAGAGATTTGGTTATCGAAGATCCAGAACTACTCTCACAATTTTATTCTTCGTTGGGAAGTGTATATTTCAAAACGAACAATTGGACGGAATGCGAGAATTCATTCGAGCAAGCCCTCATTCAAAACCCAGACAATGCAACTGGTTTGAACAACTACGCTTATTACCTCGGACTTAAAAAAGTTCAACTCGATAAGGCGCTAGGCATAGTGCAATATGCTGTTTCAATGCAACCCAACAACGCCATTTATCTAGACACGTTCGGATTTATTTTATTTCAAAAGAAGCAGTATCAAGCATCAGTTACGCAGTTGGAAATTGCAGTTAAGTTGAATTCTACCGATCAAGAAATATGGGAGCACTTAGGCGACTCATATTTCATGCTAGGAAATGAAACCAAGGCCATAGAATTTTGGAACAAAGGACTTTCACTGAATCCAACCCACCCGAAGTTGAAGGAAAAAATTAATCAAAAGAAATTCATTGAGTAAGCATATCGTCATTCTCTTTATACCGTTTCTTTTTGCTTGCAAGAGCAAAGAGGTTGTTGAGACGCAAGAGCCCTTGAAAGAAAGAACGCAGGCTTTTTTAACACGACATTTAGATAAGAATAAATTCGAATTTGAGTGGTTGGGCATGAAGCTCGATGCAGAGTTCACAAGCGGTGAAGAGCAACAAGGATTTAAAGCTACTGTTCGCATGCGTAAGGATAGTGCCGTTTCTGTGAGTGTTAGTCCAGCATTGGGAATTGAAGTGTTGCGACTACTCGTAGACAAAGACAGTTTGAAAATGGTTTCCGACATACCTGGTGACAGATATGTTTTCTTAGGATCGGTAGAGCAACTTTCAGATCTCGCGAAAATTGATTTGGACCTCTCGACACTCCAAGATTTATTGATTGGAAATCCAATTGGTTTAAGTCGGGAAGAAGGGAAAATGAAAAGCGGAATTGAAAAATTAGATATCGAATATTACACCTTGCTTTCACGCATGTCTCGTCGCGTAAGGCGAGCAACGGAAGTTCAAGATTCATTGTCAACGCGTGAGGGCAGAAGAGTTCCCAAAAGATTAGAAGATAACGATTGGATATCTTCGAAATTTTGGATTGAATCGGATTTGTATAAGGTGGTGAAGTGTGAATTAACCGATGTTCGTACCAAGAGAATGGTACAAATTAATTATTCTGAATTTGATGAAGAAGATCCCTCCCACTACCCACACAAATGCAGCATTCAAGTAGATGATGCAAAGGGAAAGACCTCTCTCGATTTCAAAATTATTCGAATAAACACACAGAATCACTACGATTTTTCGTTCGACTACGACAAGGACTATCCAATCAAAAGTAAATAAGAATGAAAGGACTGAATAAATCTCACGTTTCGCATGCACTCTTGGTGCTGATTCTTGTTTGTTCAGGTATGACTTTTCAATGGGTATTCGCACAAACGAAAAAGGCAGAGTTGACCTCCAGAAGAAGCGAGCTCAACGAGGAGATAGCTCGAACTAAACAGCTTATTAAAGAATACCAAACCGATCAACGAAATGCTTCGGCGGAATTGACACTCTTGAATGAACAAATTCGTTTGCGCGAAGAGCTCATTCGGTCCATCAATGCTGAGGTGGGAACAATAGACAGCGACATTAAAACGGGCGAAGGAAGAGTGGTTGAGTTGGAAACGAATATTCAAGATTTAAAATCGGAATATGGAAAAATGATATACAACAGCTATAAGCAGCGCTCGTCCTATTCGAAATTGGCATTCATTCTTTCTTCAACAGATTTCTTCCAAGCCGTGAAGCGTGTTCAACTTTTGAAGCAATACGCTGAGAATAGAAAATTTCATGCCCAACAAATGAAAAATGGCCAGTTAGAAATATCTGAGAATATTTCTATGTTGGAAGGAAATAAGCGAACGAAGTTGTCTCTTTCGAATGATGAATTAAGCGAGCGAAATGAAATAGCCCAGAACAAAGTTCAACAGCAAGAAAAATTGACTTCGCTAAAATCAGAAGAAGGAAAATTGCGTGAAGTTCAACGTCAAAAAGAAATTGAAAGAAGACAGTTAACGACTAAAATTGAAGATATAGTTCGTCAGGAAATTGCCGAAGAGAACGAACGTATTCGCAAGCAAGAGGCAGAGAAGGCGCGGTTGGCGGAAGAAAAGAAAAAGGAAGATCAACGCAGAGCTGCCGCGAACGCAACGGCCTCTAACAATGCTTCTGCAAATGCTACAGGAACTTCAGCTCCTGTGAAAACAAATATACCCGTTGCTGCGGCTACTCCTCCTAAACCAATTGAAAAAGCAGCGCCGAAATTAGAAAGTGCTCCTGAAGTTGTTTTAGCAAATACAGTCTTCGAACAAAACAAGGGAAGCTTGCCGTGGCCAGTGCCTTCAGGCGCTATTGGCTCGAAGTTCGGAAGACATACGCACGAGTCCATTTCCGGAATTGAAGTGAACAACAAAGGAGTCGATTTTATAACTTCAGCGAACGCAGAAATCTATACAGTCTTTAGTGGCACTGTAACCAGCGTATTTAACATTCAAGGGGCAGGTATGAATGTTATTGTGACGCATGGCGCATATAAGACAGTATACAGCGGACTGCAAAACGTTTATGTTGCAGTAGGTTCGAAGGTAAGCACCAAAGATAAAATTGGAACGGTAGCCGATAACGGTGAAGGGTATGTTCTTCACTTTGAATTGGGAAAAGTTTCCGAAGCCGGTTGGGTTCCGCAAAATCCAGAACTTTGGTTAAAGCGACGTTAAGAATTAAACGAACTTAGGATCCGTTTCCATCATGTGTCCGCATGATTTGCACGTTCTCATTTCTTCACTTCCGTAAAATTCTTTGAAGCGAGGAAGGAAATCTTTTTCAATGTTTTCAAGAACAAAATAGGCGTCATGAAGGGGTTGATTGCATTTTTCACAGAACCATAAAAGTCCATCTTTTAATTCGCGCTCTGCACGTTTCACTTCGATTACAATTCCAACAGTACCTTCTCCTCTTCTCGGTTGGTGTGGAGTTCTTGGCGGAAGCAAAAACATTTCGCCTTCTTTCACCTCAATATCTACAGCTTTTCCATCTTCTTGAACGCCAATTACGACACTGCCTTCGATTTGAAAAAACCATTCTTCGGTTTCGTTGAAGTGATAGTCTTTGCGGGCATTTGGACCGCCAACAATCATGATGACGTAGTCTTCCGATTCAAAATATAAATTCTTGTTCCCTATCGGAGGCTGAAGTAAATTTCTATTCTCTTCAATCCATTTTTTTAAGTTGAAAGGTCTGCGAATCATAGGGCGTTCAATTTTTGTATTTCGAAAAGTATTTCAGGATTCTGTTCTACTGCGGTGCCCACGACCACAACATCCGCACCTGCTTGCCAAGCGGCGTGCGCCTGTTGTTCATTAACAATTCCACCACCAACAATTAAAGGAAGCTGTGTAGTCTTTTTCACGGCGTAAATTAATTCTTGTGAAACAGGAAAATCCGCTCCGCTGCCGGTGTCTAAATAAAAACATCGGAGTCCTAGGTATTTTCCAGCAAGCGCTGTTGCTGCGGCCACTTCAGGTTTGTCGTTCGGAAGTGGAACGGTCTGACTGATGTAAATAGCCGTAGTTGTATTTCCTCCATTGACCAACATGTATCCCGTTGGAATGACTTCCTGTTTCCATTCATGCAAATACGGGGCAGAAACAACCTGATGACCAATGAGGAATTCGGCATTTCTTCCAGATATCAACGAAAGAAAAAGTGTGGCGTCTACGTGCTTCGTTAGTTGTAAAGGATGACCTGGAAAAAGAACCAACGGGAGAGGGCACGATTTGCGCAAGTATTCAACGCGTTCATTGAAATCGGAAGCCGCATTCAAGCTGCCACCCACCAATAAAAAATCTACGCCCGCTGCTTTGTAAAGTTCTCCTTGCTGTATAGCATTTTCACTGTTCCATTTATCTGGATCAATGAGAACGGCCAATTGTTTTTTCTTCGAATGAAGCAACAATTCTATTTTTCCTGCAGGGGTCATGTTTCAAAAATACGAAAGATGAGGGTGCATTAAGCAAATTCACTTTCAATACGATCGACCGTAAGAACCCCGTCTACGTCTTTGAGATTTTTAATCAAATGATCTAAATGCTCGGTATCGTGCACCAACACAACCATTTTCCCTTCGAAAATGCCGTCGCGAGCTTCAAATGAAATGGCGCGCATGTTTACGTTCATGTCGGTAGAAATGATATTGGTTATTTTTTGAACGAGTCCCACGTCGTCTGTTCCAGAGAACTTCAGTCCCACTTCAAACTGAACCAAATCGTTGCTGCTCCATTTTGCTTTAATAACGCGATAAGCATATTTACTCATGAGTTCTTGAGCGTTTGGACAATTCGTTCGGTGAATTTTAATTCCTTCAGACACTGTAATAAAACCGAATACTTCATCGCCTGGAATTGGACTGCAACAGACAGATAAACTGAAATCCACTGTTTGCTTGTCATCTCCAATAAGCACAGTGTCTCCGGTTGAAGGAGCCGTAGTGACAATGCGCGTAATTTCTTCGTGTTTGTCCTGTGTGATCTTGTCGAATCGAATGCGATCACCTTCAACGGTATGCTGTTTCAGCTTCTTTAATTCAATTCTGCCCTTCGCAATTTTGTAATAAAAATCAACGGCTGTTACGCATTGATATGCTCGAACAAACTCATCAATGTTCTTACTTCCCCATGTAATTTTTAGTGAATTGAATCTGCGCTTTAACATTTCTTTTCCTTCTTCGGAAATTTGTTTCTTCTCTTCTTTGAGCGCGGTTTTAATCTTATGTCTTGCCGAGGCTGTGACCACAATGTTCAGCCAATCTTCTTTCGGATGTTGTTTTTTCGAAGTTAAAATTTCAACTTGGTCACCGCTGCTAAGCTTGTAACTCAGTGGTTCTAGCTTGTGATTAACCTTCGCGCCAATGCACTGGTGGCCTATCTGCGAGTGAATGAGAAAAGCGAAGTCTAAGGTGGTTGATCCAACGGGAAGCGTCTTCAAATCGCCACTCGGCGTGAAGACATAAATCTCTTCACTGAAAAGCGAAAGTTTGAAATTGTCTATAAATTCAATTGCATTGTCACTAGGTGCCTCAAGGACATCTCTGATTTGTCCGAGCCATTTATCGAGTTTGCTTTCAGGACTTTCAACAGCGTCTTTGTATTTCCAATGTGCGGCGTATCCTTTTTCGGAAATGTCATCCATCCGTTCACTGCGTATTTGAACCTCCACCCATTTTCCGGTAGGCGACATGACTGTAGTGTGCAGCGATTCGTATCCACTGCTCTTGGGAATGCTTATCCAATCGCGCAAACGTTCTGGACTTGGCTGATAGAAATCGGTTACTACGGAATACACCCGCCAGCAATCTGTTTTCTCCATTTCTGGAGGTGTTTGTAGAATAATTCGAATAGCGAAAAGGTCATAGATCTCTTCGAACGGAACACCCTTCGTTTGAATCTTATTGTAAATACTGAAGATGCTTTTTGGTCGGCTTTTGATTTCATAAATCAAACCTTGCTCATCGAGGGCTCTTCGAATAGGCAGGGTGAATTGATTAATGAATCGTGTTCGAACGGCTTGGGTCTTTTGAAGTTTCGTTACAATCTCGTCGTAGGATTCGGAATCGGTAAACTTCAAACTTAAATCTTCAAGCTCTGTTTTAATGTTGTACAACCCCAGGCGGTGGGCGAGCGGAGCGTACATGAATAGCGTTTCGCTTGCAATTTTCAATTGCTTGTCTCTGTGCATGTGATCGAGCGTGCGCATGTTGTGCAGGCGATCTGCTAGCTTAATGAGTATTACGCGCACGTCGTCTGACAGCGTAAGTAGCATCTTTCGAAAGTTCTCGGCCTGATCACTTGAACTTAAATCTGCAACACCAGAAATTTTGGTCAGGCCGTCGATAATAACGCGTTCTTTTTTTCCGAACTGTCTTTGAATATCATCGAGCGTTATTTCAGTGTCTTCGACAGTATCATGCAGCAATGCGCAAACGATGCTCATGGTGTCGAGACCCAATTCTTCTGCGGCAATTTTTGCCACAGCAAGTGGATGATAGATGTACGGTTCACCGCTCTTGCGACGCATGTCTTTGTGAGCATCTACGGAAAGCTCGAAGGCTTTCCGTATCCGCGCACGGTCGGCGCGGGTTTTCGAGCGGTAACAAACGCGCAAGAGTGCTCTGTATCTGCGAAGTATTTCGCGATTCTCTTCTTCTAAATCAATTTCTATTTTCGGCATAACTACACAAATTAAAGGCTATTCTTTCAACATAAAATTGTGAAACTTATTAGCTATTAACAATGCATGTTTTGAAAGACTGTTCTATCTTCCCCTCGTGAAAAAAATCATTGCTATACTCTCGCTTTTAATGGCATGTAACGTTGTGTTTTCGCAGGACTCCTTGTTCAATGAGTTGCGCTATGCTACTTTATTAAAAGTTGAAACCGACACCGTGATTTCAAAATTGAATTTTGAATTTGCCGCCGGGCTCGATCGCTCGCGCGAAATTTCAAATCTTGGCTATTCAGCATTTATCAACTACACGAACGTTTTTGAAAAAGGAAAGAATAAACTTTCGCTGAACATAACCGGCGCAGTGTTTCACCTTCCTGAATTCAACAAGCGCTACCTAGATTCTTTGGGCACCCTTCCGAATTACGGAAGAGTGATGACGCAAGATTCTGGTGCCACTGCTTTTGCCGCAATTCCTGAGGTAGTCTATTCCAGAAAACTGAATAATCATTTCACTTGGTCAGCGGGAAATTCACGACAGAACTTGGGATACGGATACCGCTCACTCATTCTTTCGAGCAGCGCAAGTGCTCTTCCATTTATGAAATTGGAAACGAAAATTGGGAAGAAAATTACGTTCACCAATCTTTGGTCGAGAACCCATAGCTACCAGCGTATGGGAAATCATTTCGATTTAAATCCAAAGTACATCGCGGTTCACACCTTGGAGTGGAAGATTAATAAGAAGTGGTCGGTGTCTGCCCATGAAATGGTGGTTTGGCAGGCACGAGATTCAGCGAGTCAAAGAGAATTGGATCTCCATTATTTGAATCCGTTTTTGTTCTATCGTCCTGCCGAGTTCTCACAAGGCTCTGCCGATAACGTTTTATTAGGCGGTTCATGGAAGTATGCCCACAGCGATGCGTTTGGGATCTACGGACAAGTTATTCTCGATGAATTTTTAGTGAGTGAAATTCGAAACAGAAACGGATGGTGGGGAAATAAATTCGGAATGCAATTCGGTATGTATGTCACTCCGAAAAAAGTTAGCGGACTTTCTTTATTTACCGAATGGTCCTTTGTTCGTCCTTTCACGTATACCCACGGCAGCGACGTTCAAGCATGGGAGCACATGGGACAGCCGCTTGCTCATCCGCTCGGTGCAAATTTCTACGAATGGTACACTTCGGCAAAATACAGTCGTGATAAATGGAACTATTCAGCAAGTATCGTTTGGGCTGCCTTCGGAAGAGATACAAATCGCAATGTCGGAGGCAATATTTTTCAGTCGTATGTGAACCCATGGAGTGTATACGGAAACAACATTCTTCAAGGTAACAGAAGCACGTTGTTTGTTGTCAATGCTGAAGCTGCATTTCAAATGACTCCTGCACTGCAGGTTTTTGGATTTGTTCGCTATCGCTCCGAAGATAGAAGAGTTGATCCTTTCAAAGAAGCTTGGCTTATGCTCGGAATTCGCAAGGGAATTAGTTCAGTTAGACGATGGGATTATTAATGATTGAAGGATAATAAAGCAGTACTTTTGCAAAAATTGAGCTAAGCGGAAATGGAAGTTTCGGTTGAAGAGAAATCAGGTGTATTGGGAAAGATCAAAGCTGCTTTGGATTTATTCAAGTTACGCTTATCGTTTTTGGTTGTTGTCTCTTGTGTTTTATCCTACGAAATGGGATCACAGGAATGGGATTACATCAAAATGGGTTGGCTCATTCTTGCAGGGTTTTTATTAACTGGCGGAAGCAACGGTGTCAATCAAGTTCTCGAACGTCAATGGGACGCTCTCATGCACCGCACAAAAACTCGTCCCCTTCCAACAAACAGAATCTCTCCACTTGGAGCTTGGATTGTATCCTTAACCGCCGCAGGATTGGGTATTTTCATTCTGTTTTATTACTTAAATACCGCTTCAGGAATCCTCGGATTTTCAGCTTTCTTCTCTTATGCATTTATTTACACTCCATTAAAGCGCACTACTCCTTGGGCTGTTTTTATTGGAGCCTTTCCCGGTGCAGTTGCTCCCATGCTCGGATATGTAGCTGCTACCAATCACTTCGGACTTGAAGCCGGAATCTTATTCGCGGTGCAATTCATGTGGCAATTCCCTCACTTCTGGGCCATCGCATGGGTCTCGCACGAAGATTACAACCGAGGAGGTTACAAACTGCTTCCGTTTAATGGAATGCCCGATAAAAAGACTGCTTTTCAAATTATGGTCTACAGTTTTTTTCTTATTCCAGTGAGCCTCCTTCCTTGGACCCTTCCGCTTGAAACACCCATGGTTGGTGACCTTGCCGCAGTTGTTGTTTCTGCTGCGGGTATCTTTATGTCATTTTTAGGGTACAATTTATTCAAAGAACCAACATTGTTGAATGCACGCAGAGTTATGTTTGCTTCATTCATTTATTTACCCATTGTTCAAATTGCATACGTAATAGATAAAATCTAATGGAAAACACAGACTTTAAACAAATTAATCCTTTTGAAAGCCACAATCCTGAAGTAGAACTGCGTTCGAAAAAAATGATTGTTTGGCTAGTTATATTCGCAGTGGTCATGCTCTTCGGAGGAATTACCAGTGCCATCATGGTTCTTTATGGAAAATTATTGTGGGTGCACATTCAACCACCAAGTATTTTCTGGGTTGGAAATGCACTGATAGTTTTAAGCAGTGCCACGCTAATTATTGCTTTAAAAGCACTTAAAGCAGGAAGTCAGTCAAAGGCATTTTACTTGACTTTGGCAACTTTTCTCTTGGGAATAGCATTCGTTTTCACTCAGAATGCAGGATGGAACGAAATGGCTTCTATGGGAATGGGAAACACCATTACCCAAACTGAACAAGGACTAAAGCAATCGCGTTGGAACACCTTGGGTAAGTTGAACGGTGAGTACGGTTCGAATTATTATTTCGAATTGAATGGTCAGACCCTCGTGAAGGAAGGCGATAACTACTATTATGTTCGCCCAGATCAAACGCGAGAGGACAAAACGTTAGAAGTTCTCACAACCTTCAATGCGTCTGGCGCAATGCTCAGTGTGCTTATCTATTTGCACATTGCACACTTGCTATGCGGACTCATTTATTTGCTTATTAACCTATTTAGACTGAAGAACGGGAAGTTAAACAAAGACAAATGGATTAGCCTTAATTCCAACGGTATGTATTGGCATTTCATGGGAATACTTTGGATTTACTTGTTCTTCTTCATTTTTTACATCTACTAAACTCAGCGTTTGGCTTATTCAGAATTATTCAAAATAGTAAAAAATGCCGATTCTCTTTCCTAAATTGGTGCTTTTGAAGTAAAATTGCAGCCAAATTTCTTTTACAATTATGTCAGGTCAATCAGAACATGTAACGAAGGACGAATTATGGGGAGGTAACGGTTCTCCTTTTAGCGTTTCTTATGGTAAAATGATGATGTGGTTTTTCCTTGTTTCGGATGCCCTCACATTTAGCGGACTTCTTATTTCGTACGGAGTTATACGTCACGGAAGTTCAGACTTGTGGCCTGTGGGTGAACAAGTTTTCGAAGCCCTACCTGGCTTACACGGATCTTATCCGTTGATGTATGTGGCATTAATGACCTTTATCTTAATTATCTCATCGGTTACGATGGTATTGGCTGTTGAGGCCGGACATCGAATGGATAAGAGAGGCGTAGTGAAGTGGTTAGGATATACCATCATTGGTGGTTTCATTTTCTTGGGTTCACAAGCTTGGGAATGGTCTCACTTCATTCACGGTTCTGGTGGTGGATTCCAAGTGAATCAACCCATGACCGTTGCGGCTGCTGACGATGCGGGTAACACCTATCAAATAACTCTGGATAATGGAACGTGGGTTTATATGACAAGCGACTTCGGTCACAAGTATGAGCACGCAATGGAACTAGCTGAAGAACCTGTTGCTCATGACGAGCACGGAGGACACGGTGAACACGCTTCTGCTGAAACGCATGAAGATATTTCTACGATGGTTCCAGAAGAAATTGTCTTGAACAAATACACCCTTGAGCACAAGGACGGAAAAGATCTTCGCAAGTTGGCTGTTAAAGGCGAAGACGCTAAAAAGATTTGGGCAGCTATGGAACCAGGTTCAATGGCGTTTGGTGCAAACATGCACAAAAATGAATACGCTATTCAACAACAATACGCAAACTTCTTTTTCTTCGTAACGGGTTTCCACGGTTTCCACGTTTTCACAGGAGTGTTAATCAATGTCATTGTTTGGTTAATGGCTGTTAAAGGAATCTTCGAGAAGCGCGGACACTACGAAATGATTGAGAAAATCGGATTATATTGGCACTTCGTTGACCTTGTTTGGGTATTTGTATTCACATTCTTCTACCTTATCTAATAACGCTTATTATCATGGAAAGAGACGACCTAATTGTAAACGAGAGCTACGCTCTTAATGCAAAACACGACGAAGCAGCTGGAAAGCAAATTCGCAAGAAATTATACGCTGTAACTGTTCTTTTAACAGTTATCACTGTCATTGAAGTATTCATGGGTGTTGCATTCAAAAGAAATGGAACATTCGCATGGGAAACTATCAAATTGACTTTCTTGGTACTTACCCTCGTGAAAGCGGCCTACATTGTTTTGATTTTTATGCACCTTGGCGACGAAAGAAAGAACCTCAAATATGTGGTTCTTCTGCCTTATGTAATATTCATCATGTATTTAATCTTTATTGGGTTGTATGAAGGTGTGAGTGTGCAAGAAGGGCACAACATCTTCGGCTAAGCTGAAGAACAATGAATAAAAATAAAATAAAAAAGTATATCCTATTGGTGGGTATGCTTTTTTTTATTCCACTCACTCTGCTCATTGTCTTAGGACCATTGGGTAAGCATAATTTTAGTGAACCACTTTATTTCGGTCCGAATTGTGACGCCGGATGTGAAACGTCTGACTATCAGATATCAGATTTCGCTTTTGTAAACCAAGACAACCAACTCATCAATCGAGATTCATTGATGGGGAAAATTTGGATAGCGGCATTCGTAGATTTCGAAGATCCAAACCTTCCTAAAATTACGGAGAGATTGCTCATCCCGAATTTTAAATTCCGAATGGAACCAGATATTAGTATCATTTGTTTCGATCCAAACGGATATTCAGATACGGCTGCAGTGAAAGGATATGTAACGCAGAATTTAAGATACTCGAACAATAAAGCTAAGTGGCAATTCCTTCAAGGAGATCCAGCAGCTATGGCTGCATTCTTTCGTAACGGCTTCCTCATTCAAGATTTGAAAAATGAGGCAGTGTTTCGATTGGTAGATGAGGCTGGACATATTCGTGGTTTATACGGAAACACAGAGTATCATTTTGAAAACCTCATGGAGGATGTCGCAATCCTAAACAAAAAGAGAAAAATTAAACGTGGATACTAAACGTATTTTCCTTCTGGCTTTTGTTGCTCTTGCTGCATGCACCGATCCGGTTAAGTCACCCGATCAGAAAGAAAAAACGTTGCCCTACTTTGGCGATTTCGGAATAGAAATAAACTACAACGAAAAGGGAGAAGGCATCTCAGATACGGTCTACGACCCTCTTCCATTGTTCGCGTTTACCAATCAAGAAGGGATTCTCATTACCAATCATTTTATGCTGGGAAAAATTGCCGTTGTCGATTTTTTCTTCACCAACTGCACAAGCATTTGTCCCATGCTATCCTCACAAATGGTCCGTCTGCAACATTCAGTGAAAGCTGAAAACATCAACGACCAAGTGGTATTCCTTTCTCATACCGTAGACCCAAAGAACGATACCCCCGAAGCTCTGAAAGCTTACGCCAATCGAATGGGCGCAGATTATTCCAATTGGAATTTCGTAACCGGAAATGAAGAAGACCTATACTGGCAGGCGAAAGAAGGTTACAAGCTAACAGCATTCCCATCAGATACTGCACAAGGCGGATTTTTTCACACCGATCAAATTGCATTGATTGATCAACAGGGAAGAATTAGAGGATATTACGACGGCACCTCAACAAAAGCGGTGGATCAGTTGTTTATGGATTTACATTTGTTACTAGAGAATGAAAGCAGAAATAAAAAAGAACGATAAGCTAGCGAAGACTCTAATCTATCTCGTGTCGGCAGTTGTATTTTTGGTAGTTGTGTCATTGCGCTATCTGAAGTTCACGAACGTCGATCTTGGTTTCGATGTTCACTTGTTGGCTAAAGCGAATGCCCTTATCAATGGATCCGTAGCCGTTCTGCTGGTTGCGGCGCTGGTTGCGGTAAAGAAAAAGAACTTTGAATTGCACAAAAAGTTAATGAAAGGAGCAATTTACTTGAGTGTTGTCTTCTTGGTGACCTACATCGGACACCACATGTTCGCAGGAGAAACGGAATTCCCAAAGGAGAACTCAATGAGAAGTTTCTATTTGGTAATTCTTTCCACGCATATAGTGCTCGCTGCAATTATTCTTCCCTTCATTTTATTCACGGCATACCGAGCTTTAATCGCAGAATTCTCAGAGCATAAAAAACTAGCTAAATACACATGGCCCATTTGGTTCTACGTGGCTGTTACGGGAGTTATTGTTTACTTCATGATTTCACCTTATTACCATTGAATATGAAAAAGATTTTCGTTGCTGTGCTTTTCGTTTTACTGCACGTTGGCAGTCACGCGCAATGCGCCATGTGTAAGGCCACTGCCGAAACGGCAAGTCAAAACTCCTCAGGAAGTTTAGCGGAAGGGTTGAACACAGGAATCATTTATTTAATGCTAATTCCATACACCCTCCTAGCAGTCCTCGCGATCGTCTTTTTTAGAAAGCGAATCGCAAATTTCTTCAAAGCGAATTAAAAGAACTTCAATTACCTTTGAATACTGAATGTCTAGTGATGTTCGGAAATTTTGAAGATTTATGAAGCGCTGTTTCCTTGTTTTCTTAGTTATTTTAGGAAGTCACTTTTCATACGCTCAGTGGACTTTGCAACAATGCGTTGGCACAGCCATCGAACGGAATATTGGTTTGAAAAGAAACAATTTAGGGCTAGAGCAAACCAAACTGAACCAAGAACAAGCCTTAGGGAGTTTCCTTCCCAACTTAAACGGACAGGTATCGCACGGTTACAACTGGGGACAGCGAATTGACCCGTTTACCAATGAGTTCGCTACCCAACGTATTCAAAGCAATAGTCTAGGTCTTTCAACAAGCGTGACGCTTTTCTCAGGACTTCAAAATGTGAATCAATACAAAAAGGCGCAAGTAGATTCTCGCGCGCAATTGCTCACCTTCGACTATCAACGCAATCAATTGGCCCTTCAAGTGTCAGTTGCATACTTGAATGTATTGCTAACGAAGGAGCTTCAGGCCTCTACCGAGTTGACCGTGAATCGC
>CAMCUG010000016.1 GCA_945878835.1 Chryseobacterium gleum
GGGTATTTGTAAGGGATCTCCAAGGTGGAATCGTACAAGGAATAAATGGCTTGTGATTTATAAAAGGAAAGATACTCACCTTCAGGATCAGCCCACGAATCCTTGCTGGCACTGGCGACATAAAGCGGACGCGGCGCTACCAGCGAAAGCAGCATTTCTTGATCTACCAATAACAACGAATCGTTTCCGCGAAAGCTTTGAAAGTTCCTTGCGAACCAATACGGAAAACGATTGGTTATTTTCTCAATGTCTTCTCCGCGCATGGTTCTAAATTGCGCAGCGCCTGCACATCCCGAATTGTTAGACACCACCATGTCGAATCGCTCATCGATTATTCCTGCCCAAAGTGCTGCCTTACCTAATCGTGAATGTCCTATGACCGCTGTCTTGGATTTTTTTGTTTCGGGTTGAAGTTCTAAATACGATTGCAATTCTGAAAGTCCCCAAGCCCATGCCGAGACACTTCCCCATTCGTTTCTTTTTCGGACATGAACTCTACCTTCCGCCAGACCATGCACACCGTCTAAAAAGCCGTTGTATACATCCGGATCGAAATCGGCATAGTGCGCAGTAATTAATCCACATTCACTCCCAACTATTAAATCTAGCGGCCAACGATAAGCTTTCGTTCCGCGCGATTCTTCCGTAACGCGATGACCCTTCGTTTTCACCACAGCATTCTTCATGACAAAATGATTCGATTGGGTTAATGTGGAAAGTGTGTCAAGGGTGCTGTTTCCAAAAAAATTCAAACCGACAAAAACAATCGGATTTTTAATGTTTAATGGAAGAAACTTCGCGTAGTGCGATTTCATTCTTCTTCCTCTGTATTTGAAATCCGCTTCAATCTCGGTATGCTCCATAGCCACACCTCCAATAGAAATGGTGTCCACACTTAAGACTGAATACACAACAGTTGGCTTTAAAGACGGACGCTTTCCGAATACATAATTTTCGTAATAATCAATGAGCTCAGGCCTACGCACATTTTCCCAAGTTGAGACATCGTTAATCTGTCTGTTGCTAAATGACTTCCGAACACCTTGAAGCGCAGGATCTAATTTTCGCAATTCGACAGAATGCACTTTTTCTACTGAACGCACGCATGACTCGAGTGAGAAAACAATTAAGCTTCCAACTAATAACAATATGAGTGAATCTCGTTTCATTTATTTCGAAATACGCAGCGCGAGTTTATATCCGATCCAAGCCATTGGAATATAGGCCAATCCTAAATCTAAAGCGTCGAACCACAAAGGTGACGGCAAGATAAACACCATATAAGTTCCTGCAAGGAAAAACAAAAAACCAACGAGTAACGCGCGGAATAATTTCCGTTCTTTGATCAACAGCGTTACTAAAAATGCACCAACCAAAGTTCCAATAGCGTGAGCTAGAAAAGGCATGATAAAATGCTTCGGCTCCATGATTGCCATTGCTGCTTTCAATCCTTCTTCGGTTGTTAAATCAAAACCGGTTGGAGGAGGGATAATAGCGCCGCTGTATTGCACAATTATTCCATTCACCATTCCGCCTGTTAAGATGCAGACAACGAAAATAAAAAGATTTAAAATAGTACGTTTCATTGAATGAAAATTTCGCTGTGAAGATAAGCTGATATTGGCAGAGCGCCTAACTAGCGCTTGCACCATTGTTTTGGAGTGAAGACGGGTAAGAAATTACCTGTCTTAACTACCTTTGTACCCTTACTTCAACATTATGAAAAAGATTATTGAGTGCGTGCCGAATATTTCGGAAGGAAGAGACAAAGACAAAATCAACACCATTGCGCAAGCAGCTGCTGCTGTGCCGGGTGTAATGCTACTCGACGTTGATCTAGGAGCTTCAACCAACAGAACAGTAATTACCATCGCCGGAGAGCCATCGGCTGTTTTAGAAGGAGCATTTCAATTAATGAAGAAAGCGCAAGAGCTCATTGACATGCGCAATCACAAAGGTGAGCATCCGCGTCAAGGTGCTACAGATGTTTGTCCTCTCGTTCCTATTGCTGGAGTTACACTTGAAGAATGTGCAGCGTATGCCCATCAATTGGGAGAGCGCGTTGGAAGAGAATTAGGAATACCTGGATATTTTTATGAAAGTGCCGCGAAGCAAGAAGTTCGTGCGAATTTGGCGAACTGTAGAAAAGGAGAATACGAAGGAATTGAAAAAATTTCTACTACAGAATGGACTCCCGATTTCGGGCCGAATGAAGTAAATGAAAATGTTCGTAAATCTGGAATCACAACCATCGGAGCACGTGATTTCTTAGTGGCATATAATGTGAATTTGAATACTACTTCAACACGTCGTGCAAACGCTATTGCTTTCGACATTCGCGAAGCTGGACGTGTTTTGAATGAAGGTGGAAAGCCTGTGTTGGATGAAAACGGAGAGCCTAAGCGCATTCCAGGCACCTTAAAATCTGTAAAAGGAATTGGTTGGTACATTGAAGAATATGGTGTGGCTCAATTGTCGTTAAACCTAACAAACATAAACATCACTCCGGTGCATGTTGCATTTGAGGAATCGTGCAAGAAGGCCGACGAGCGAGGTGTTCGTGTAACGGGAAGCGAATTGGTTGGCTTAATTCCGAAGAAAAGCTTATTGGATGCGGCAGATTATTTCTTGAAGAAACAAGAACGTTCACTTGGAATTTCCGAAAATGAAAAAATAAAGATTGCCGTAAAATCTTTGGGATTAGATGACCTTGCTCCTTTCAACCCAGAAGAAAAAATTGTTGAATACATCATTGAGAAGAATTTAGGTGGCGGGAAGAAATTGGTTGACATGAGTTTAACCGCGTTCGCCAACGAAACACTCAGTGAATCTCCTGCTCCCGGTGGCGGGTCTGTGAGCGCCTACTGCGGCGCTATGGGAGCTGCATTAGCGGGAATGGTAGCAAACCTTAGCGCTCACAAGCGCGGATGGGATGCTCGTTGGGAAGAGTTTTCCAATTGGGCGGTAAAAGCCAAAGAAATTCAAGACGAATTGAATTGGTTAGTAGATGAAGACACGCAGTCTTTCAATAAAATCATGGAAGCCTTCGGATTACCGAAAAACAGCGACGAAGAAAAAGCCACTCGCACCGAAGCCATTCAATCGTCTTCAAAATATGCGATGGAGATTCCTTTGCGCACTGCTCGCGTTGCATTCAAAGCCTTTGAAGTTTGTGAAGCCATGATTGAAATAGGCAATCCGAACTCGGTTACCGACGCTGGTGTTGGCGCCTTGGCTATTCGCACTGCGGTGATTGGCGCTTGTTACAATGTGCGTGTCAACGCGGGAGGAATAACAGACAAAGCCTTCACTGAAAAATTAATGAGCGAAGCGGCGGAGCTGGAGAAATTGACTGATGCGAAGGATGCGGAGTTACGTGGCAAGGTTTTAGGGAAGATTTAAAAGAAAAGGTAAGAGAGGGGAAGATTAATTCAAAATAAATTAGATATGAAAAAAGTATTTTCGATTTTTGCTGTTGCGCTATTAATGAGCGTGAGCTCTTGCGCGCAGAGTTTGAAAGACCTGAAGAAACAAGCCGAACAAAAGCTTCAGCAAACCGCTTCTAATGCTGGATTCACAGAAGAAGAAGCGGGGAAGGCACTGAGAGAAGCCCTAAGTAAAGGAGCAGCAAAAGGAACAGAGATTGTTTCGAAAGCTGATGGTTATTTCGGTAATCCAAAAATAAAAATACCTTTTCCTCCAGATGCGAAAAAGGTTGAAGACAAATTGCGCAGTTTGGGATTGAACAAAGAATGCGACGACGTTATTCTATCTCTGAATCGTGCAGCAGAAGATGCAGGCAGTGCGGCTAAAGATATCTTCGTACGTGCTATTTCAGACATGACCATTACCGATGCGATTAACATTGTGAAAGGTGGAGAAAACGCCGGAACAGAATATTTGAAATCGAAAACACGTGCTGCCTTGGTTGAAGCGTTCAAACCCATTATAAAAACATCACTCGATAAAGTAGACGCAACAAAGAATTGGGAGTTTGTAATTACACGCTACAACAAAATTCCACTGATTGAAAAGGTGAATCCTGACTTGGTTCAGTTCGCTACTGAGCGGGCGATTGATGGATTATTCGTGAAGGTTGCTGAAGAAGAATTACTCATTCGCAAAGATCCCCTTGCTAGAACTTCGGAGTTGTTGAAGAAGGTTTTTGGAGGATAGTTTACGTCCCGCAGAACGTTTTAAAACTCAAATCATTTTTCGGATTGAAGATTGAAAAAACATCTTCCGACTGGGATTCGTATGGATTTTTAAGTCGGTCTATGTAGGACTGAAATAATTCCCAATTGTCGTTATCGACTGCTTCTGCTAACACTCGCTCAACCCATTCATTTCGAGGAATGACAACTGGATTGACATTCTCTTTTTCAATTTTATTGAAATCATTTTTCTGAGCCAACCACAATTCATAGCGAAGGCTGGTGGTTAAATAAACTTCACTCACTGCCTTTCCTTCCAAAAACAAAAATGAATTCGTGTAATCGGAATGCGTTTCTTCCATGATGGAAAGAAACTCTTCCACCCACTCTCTTCCCTCCTGCGTATTGATTTCCACACCCAACTTCTGGCCCATCATTTTGTAATATGCCGCTCCAAATTGTGCAGGAAATTCTTCAATGACTTCCAACACCATTTCTTTAGCAACCTTCGGATTCTCATGAATGAGCGGCATTAAACTATTCGCAAACACCCAAAGATTCCATTGTGCAATGCCAGGCTGACTAGCGAAGGCATATCTCTTCTGGGTATCTATAGAACTAAAACATGTCTTTGGATCAAACACATTCATAAATGCACAAGGACCGTAATCAATCGTCTCTCCAGCAATACTCATATTATCGGTATTCATAACACCGTGAATAAATCCTACGCGCATCCAATTGACTATTAAATCTATCTGCACATGAACGACTTCCTTCAACAAGGATAAATATGAATTTTCTGCACTCGCGCATTGCGGATAATGTCGCGCAATGGTATAATCTGCAAGTGCTTTCAAAACATCCTCGCTCTCATGCATGCTCGCATACTCAAACGTACCGACACGCAGATGACTAGCAGCCACACGAGCTAAAAGTCCGCCCTTCTCCATTCCATTTCGATGAATCTGATCCCCTGTATTTAAAACAGCAAGCGTTCGTGTTGTTGGAATTTGAAGTGCATGAATCGCTTCGCTCATGATGGCTTCGCGCAACATCGCTTTCAACGTTGCACGTCCGTCGCCTCTTCGTGAATATGGTGTGACTCCACTTCCCTTCAAATGAACGTCATGAAGAAATCCTTCCGAAGATTTCCATTCATCAACCAACACCGCTCTTCCGTCGCCAAGTATATTGAAGTGCCCAAACTGATGTCCCGCGTAGGCCATTGCCAACGGCTGTTTCGACCACTGATTGCCTCCATTGACCAATCGTTCAAATTCCTCTGCATTGCATCCGTCTGGAAAAGTGTTTGTCAATTTTTCATTCCAAAAAACAACATATGACTTTTCAAAAATATCAGGAAAAGCGTTCGTATAAAGTTCTTCCGGTAATTGTGCGTAGTTCAGTTTCATGCGACAGAAGGTTTCACCCAATTCTTATGCTTTTATGCAGATACAATGTATTTTAACTGCTAGAAGTTCATTGGTAAAATCTATACCTACAAAGCTACAATCGTTTTTAGTAATAAGGAATGCAGATCTTTTTCAAGTTTCCGGGTTTCGGTTTTGGAGGAACAATGTAGACGATGGAAAATTCCAAACCTCCTCTTCCCGTGCTCGCTGGACGAAGCGTTGATGTGTTCAAATCATACGACATTCCTACGCGCCATTCATTGTACTCTGCACCTAATTCAATCCAAGCAGCGTCACGAAATCTTCCGTGAACACCTGCAAACACGCGCTGATTCTCCCACTTTTCAGAGGGAAGTTTATAGTAGGCTCTAGAACCAAAAACCAATTCCTTCATTTTTCCTTGAAGTTGAAATAACGAAAGCGCTTCCACTTCATATTGTGAATTCAATGGAATCCTTGCACTGGCTTGAATGGCATGACGTATGTCAAGCACAACGGCATTGTTGTCTTTGAAACTCTGCTTCGGTCGCGTAATGTTGTTCAACGAATAACCCGCATTCCAACGGAATTTATCTTGTTGCTTTTGAATAAATACGGACAAACCTATTGAAGGATAAACACGCGCTGTAGTTGCATAAATCTCGTTTGTTGAAAGCGTTGGATCGAAACTCATTCCGTTCCATTGCGAGTCGTAGATCAATGCACTTGGGTCGAATCCGCGCGAAGTAATTCCGAATGACCCTCCACCCCTCACCTCTAAACTATCGTTGGGTTTGTAAATGGTATGTGAGGCATGAAGCTGAACTTGAGATGTTCTAAAACGAGAATCACCTGCCACATCACTTCCTGCATTCAATCCGAAAGACCATTGCTTCGCATTAAACTCTTTCGCTTCTGCGGAAAAACCGAATGTCTGATAAGGTGTCGTAACACTTCGCCATTGATTTCGCTGATTGGCTGTAAAACGAAACTGCCCATTAAATGAGCCAACCTGAGCGCTGTTTTGCCAAAGCATAGCCTGATCGAACTGACTGAAGTGAATATCCTGAGCGAAAGAACAATAAGTGAATGCAAAAAAGAATGCAAGCATTCCCATTCTCATTCTCATTCTGTTTCTTATTCTATTTCTCATTCTAATCTTATTCAAGAACAGTTATGTTTCCTTCTTCGAAATAAATTTCACCACCTTCACAGACCACTCGCATGTAGTAAACAAAAACAGCGGGATCTACTTTCTTACCTTTGAAATAGCCATTCCAACCAATGCTCTGGTCTTGTGTTTCGAAGACCAACTCACCCCAACGGTCGAACAACTTAAAATCCAATTCCGTAATGAAATTTCCTCTTACATAAAGCCATTCGTTCGCTTGATCGAGATTCGGAGTGAATGCGTTTGGAACGTACACGGTTGGTCTTCCACATATAAAATCAACTACACGCACAGTGACACTGTCTTGTTGAACGCAATCACCATCGGAAACTGTTACGTTGTATGTTGAAGTCATTTCAACGAAAGCTATTGGATTATAAATATTCGGATTATTCAATCCAAGTGATGGCGTCCACTGATAAGAATAGGAGTTATTCAGAGGACTGGCAGTAAGCTGAACGTTGGTTCCAGCAATGACAACCGCTGGGTTTACACTAGCGTCAATAGTCGAAGTATTCAAGGCACTCACTGCCACCTGAACCGTGTCTTGCGCAAAACATCCGCTTGGTGTTGCGGCAGATACAGAAACCTCCGTGCCCGCTGTAATTATAAACTCTACCGAAGAAGTTCCTTGTCCGCTTAACAGCTGCGCATTCGATTGCCACTGGTAATTAAATATTGGATTCGGATTCAATACCGACAATGAAACCGTATCGCCATAGCACGCCGTGAAATCGCCTTGAATAGTTGCTTGGTCGCCAACCATGAAAACAGAAACACTGTCTTCAACGGTGCAACCCTGACTAGACAATTGCGCGAAATAGGTTTGCATTCCGTTTACAAAAACATTGATTGACAAGTCTTGCGTGTTGCTGTTTAAAGGATTCGAAAAATCAGGAGAAGCGCTCCAAATCAAGCTTCCCGTTGAAGGATTAATTAGAGCGTCGAGGTCTACGTTCGCTGTAACACAAAGCGAAGTATCGTTAGGAAGTGTTAAACTTAATTGAGGAACCAAAACGTTTTGCGTAAGTGTATCCGTGCAGACGTCGTGTTGAATCAACAATTGATAAGAAGCACTTGAACTTCCTGTAAATATTGGAAGTGGCCCATTTACATCGCTCAAATTTCCGTCGTTCGGAGTCCAAGTATAAACCGCATTCGGGTCGGCACTCACCTGTCCCAACTGAACAGGCACTCCATTGCAAACAGTCACATCACCAAGCGTTTCAACAATTGGCGCAACAACTGTAACCGTTCTTGAAATAGTATCTATCGCATTGCATGTAGCCGGATTTTGTGCGGTTAAGGTTATCGTGTAGGTTCCCGGCGAATTGAACGTATGCACCACACTGTTTCCAAATACAGTAGAATTATCGTCACTGAAATTCCATTGTACCGAAGCCGCCAGATAAGAAGTACTCACTAATTGAATGGTAGACCCCTCGCAGAGGAGCGGCGGAACGTTGAAATTTGCAACGGTTAAAGGCAACTGGAAATCGTATTTGAATACGCCGTTGTTGCAGCTGTTGTTGTTGATTGCTGAAACGGCATTCGCTGGGTATATCGGAAAGTCACTATTTCCGCCACAACCGGCGCATACACTTTGATAGATAATTCCTTTTCGATCGAAGCGACTGGTTCCTCCGTCTACGTGCTCAGCGCTTATGTTTCCACCAAAAAATGAAGCATAAGTGACTGCGCTTGCATCGGCTTCTAAGACAAGCAAATAAAAATCACTGCCATCTGTTGTAGTTTGAAAAGCGTCTGGTGTAGTTAGTAATCCTGTTGTATACCCTGCCTCTGTGGTGGAGTATTCATTCACTGCACCTCCCCATCCGCTGAGGTAAATCTTTCCACATACATCTACCAAAAATGCCGTTGGAGAAAGATTGGGTTCCCCGCCACCAGTTCCGAATACTGTGCTCCAAACAATGGACGATAAGTCATTAGGAAATTTCGTAACGAGCATGCCGCTATTTGGCTGACTGAAGGCGGCATTCACAACAAACGCTGGATTCGCAGCCCGCGTTTGTCCGTATACAAACACTTCATCGGCGTTGTCTGTTTCAATAAAATAAAGTTGATCATATACGTTGCTTCCGAAGTATGTCGAAGCCAGTATACTTGTCCCATCGGGACTCAACTTCGCGATCCACCCGTCACTATTCCCCCCATTAAAAACTTGTCCGTAACCGTTGCCCATCATCGGGAAATTTATGGACTGCGTTCCTCCGCACACGAATAAATTTCCTGCGTTATCCTCCGCCAAACTGAATCCGCTATCATCGTCGCTTCCACCGAGGTAGGTACTCCAATTCATTTGTGACAGATCACTCGACAATTGAAACAAGCAAGCATCTTGCAGTCCGCCAATGCTCGACTGAAATGCATTGACTGTTGGGAAGTTCGTTGAGTATGTTGAACTCACCACGTAGATATTATCGTTCACATCTACATCAATCTCACCGCGAAATTCATCGGCATAATTGAACTTCAGTCCGGCTGCGGTGTTCACACCATCATTGCCTGTTCCTCCAACGAAGGTTGAAGCCAAGAGTGTGTTTCCATTTACATTCAACTTCGCGACAACTATATCGCTTCCGTTTACATATTGAACGCCGACACCAAACGGGGCGAAGTTCGCACCGCCATTGAATGAATTATCGAAGGCACCAGACGTAGCTGGGAAATTTCCACTTGAAGTAGTCCCCAATACAATCAATTCATCGTTGCTGTTGCAGATTAAGCTATGTGGAAGATCGTCATTCGCACCTCCCAAGAAAGTACTCCATTGCAAGAAGGTTCCAGACACATCGTATTTCGAAATGGCCATGTCCGTTCCTGCCAAAGTACCTTGTCCGTCTCCACCGCCCCAAGTGGTTTGATAAGCTCCAACAGTCGTTGGATACCCTTGTCCGAAAGCACTACTTCCAGAAATTAAATTTCCTTGACTGTCATAGGTGGCGGTGTATCCAAAGTTATCGTCGAAGCTTCCGCTGTATGAAGAGAAGATGAGTTCAGGGTCAATGATTAGCGGATGTCTTGTATCATATTTTCCCAATCGGAAAGAAATTACATTTCCATTTTTCTCGAAGGAGCAATCGACACGTATTTTCATCGGCGGATTGTTTCCAGCAGCTTCGCCCTCCATGGGAATCAATTGATATGCGATGGGGATTTGCTCTACTATTTCGCCAAGTGCAGTTCGGACAATCAATCTTCCGTCTTCAATCCGCACATCGTCTGTGCCTTCATACCACCATTGAATTTGTGAAGGAGAAGCGCCTCGTTGAACTTCCCAGTCGTATTTCATGAAAAATTCATTCTGATAAACGTGCAGATGAATTCCTGAATAAAAGTTCTGATAACGGAATCCTTTCGCCTCGCGACAATCTCTTCCCCACTTCAACGGATCGTTCCCTAAAAAATAATTGTAACGTGTTTGTTGAAAGGCATCGGCAACTACTCTTTCCGGATGTGCATTTCGAAAGACTTGACGAAAAACATGTCCACGCATGATTGGCTCGAACTCTTTCCCGGCATGTGCTTTCGCTATTTCAGATAAATCGAAGAAGTGATGTGTAAATGCATTGTTCTCGAAAAACGTTCTGCCGTTTTCTGTTGCAGCGCTGAACTTCACTTGCGATGGCCATTGTCCTTTGTTCTCGATAAAATGAACGACTTGCGCAAGTCCAAATTGAACAAGCAGACCAAAACATCCAATGAGTAGCAGTTTGCGCATTGAACGAATTTACAAAATTCGAGGAGAACTCTAAGACTTTAATTTCGCCTGAAGCGCCAGCATCTCAACCAAGGCTTGAGCGCAGTCGACTCCTTTGTTACCAAGCACTCCTCCGCTTCTTGCCCGGCTTTGCTCAATGTGATCATCGGTAAGAACACCGAATACTACTGGCTTTCCTGAATGCAATCCGATGTCTTGAATGCCCTGAGCTGTTGCCATAGACACATACTCAAAGTGTGGTGTTTCACCACGAACAATACATCCCAAAGCAATGACTCCAGTCACTCCTGCTCTCTCTATTGCCCATTTCGCTCCAAGCGGTAATTCGAAACTACCCGGCACATATTCTTTTTCAATCTGAGACGATTGAAAACCAAGACGAAGCAATGTTTCCATTGCTCCGTTGTATAAATTTTCTGTTACTTCTTCGTTCCAACGAGAAACTAAAATTACCACACGGTGATTTTCAATTTCAGGAAGAAGAATTGCTCTTTCTTCAGAAAGATTGACTGTAGCCATTATCCTTGTGCCTTCAAGAAGTTCAACATTTTATCTGCTTCTACATAGGTAGCAGAACGATTGTCGATTCCTTCCATCGCTTTCTCTAGCGTTTCTTTTGCTTTGTCTTTGTTACCTTGCTCAATGTATACACGAGCTGCCTTCAACAAATAATCTCCAGCTAGAGCATCGCGAGTACCATTTGATTTCGATTGAGCCGCAGCTTTTTCGAAGTACTTCACAGCTTCGTCTAATTGACCCAATTCAACATTCATATCGCCTATGTTTCCGAGAACATAGACTGAAACCGCCTGGTCTTCTGCATTTACTTCTTTGAAATGAGCCAACGCATTTCCGAAATCTCCTTTAGAGCGGAAGCAAATAGCAGCGCCGTAATGCGCTAATTCAGCTGCATCCGTGCCTTCGTAGTTATCAATAACACTTTGGAATCCAGCTGCATCCTCGTGACCGTTCAACGCCCAGTCGATGCTATCGATTGACAAATAATACTGCGCTTTCCATAATGCATTTGCCGCTTCTTGCTCGCGTGGTTGGGCAACAGCTGCATCGTACGCAAAGTATCCGCCTACGCCAACAACCAATGCAATTCCTAGCGCCATAAGCGGCTTTCTGTAGTTTTCGAAAAAATTTGAAGTGGTGTTTGAAGTATTAACTTCTTTGTAGCTCACTTCTTGGTCTGAGATATTTCTTTTTGACATGTGCGTAAATTGAGGTGCGAATATACTAAATTCCGAATAATTTTGACACTTCTAATTCCATGTCAAGAATATCACTCCATAAACTTCAGTTGTTCCAATTCAAGAACTACGACGCCTACGAGGCCCATTTCGGGCCGAGGGTGAATTGTTTGTTGGGGAAAAACGGCATTGGAAAAACCAACATTCTCGATGCAATATACAGTTTAAGCTTCTGCAAAAGCTATTTTTCGCACACCGACAGCTTTTCCATTCAAGACGAAAAAGAGCAAGGCGCTGTCAATGGTGAATATGAAATTGATGCTGAGAACATCAAGATTTCATACGCCCTGTTTCGCGACAAAAAGAAGCAGGTGAGTAAAAATGGAAAAGCATATGACCGTTTGTCTGAGCACATTGGAGTTCTGCCCTTGGTTATGGTAACACCCAACGATATCGATTTAATTCGCGAAGCTAGCGATGTGCGTCGCAGATGGTTAGACCAAACGCTATCGCAGACCTCATCTGAATATTTGCGCATGCTTATTTTGTTCAACCATATTCTCGACCAGCGCAATGCTGTTTTGAAAAACAACCGATACGACACCTCGGAATTATCTGAAATTATTTCGATATACAACGAGCAAATTAACTTTACAGGAACACAAATTTTTCTGGCCCGTAAAAGTTTTTTCGAGAGTTTCTCTTCCGTATTCGAGTCGATATATAACGAAATATCTCAGGCGGAAGAACTCCCTATTCTGCGGTATGAGTCGGAGGTGAACGAAGGAAATTATTTATCCCTGTTGGAAGCTAGCTTGGAAAAGGACAAATACGCCGAGCGCACCACGAAAGGTATTCAAAAAGACGATATCGCTTTTGAACTTCAAGGTAAAATGTTAAAGAAATTCGCCTCGCAGGGACAGCAGAAGACATTTCTGTTGGCGCTAAAACTGGCGCAATTGGAATATACCAAAGGAATCTTGAACAAATCTCCTTTACTGATTCTAGATGACATCTCCGAAAAGCTCGATGATTACAGACTTCGATCACTGTTGCAATGGCTGCATGAAAACACAGACTCTCAAATCTTTCTTTCCGATACCGATATTGAAAAAACTCCGCGCATGTTAGCCGAAGTTGGAATGGAGTTTCAAACTATTTCCCTTCAAAACAGCTTTATATTACCTGAAGAAGCAAAACAACCATGAGCACTCGCAATGAATTTTCCTTGAAAGACGCTATTGGCGAATGGGTGAAGCGGTCGCCCCTTCAACGTAAATTGAACGAACTTCTCATTATTGAGGCTTACGAAAATGCCGTAGGACCTATTCTGTATAAAAAGACGAAGCAAATTACCGTCAAGGGAGACCAACTTCATTTACATTTTGAATCAGCTCCCCTAAGAGCCGAGTTGTTCCAATCTCGAACAGATTTACTGAAAGCCATCAATGACAATTTCAGTGAGCCTCCAATAAATGAGATTGTCTTTTCCTGACAATTCGCAGAAATTCCAACATTCTTTCAATTATTATTTTTTGCTTAACGTAATTGAAATGTATCTTTCGCTTACAGAAAAATTATAGCATGTCGAGAATCCCAACACTCTGTTCAAAGAACAAATCAATAACAGCGCTTTTGGCCTTGTTAACGGTTGTTTCGTTGTTCAACATTTCTTGGTCCGATGAAAAGCCCGCGAAAGGACATCATGGAGGCATGGAGATGATTAAACTTCTTACCCAAACGAATTTACCTCTTGGTGACAATGGATTCTTTACTGGGTCAGGAAGATGCGGTGGATGCCACGGGGATGATCCGGTTGACTTTGCAAGCGTCAATGCTGAAGGTTCAGACGTTAGCCCAGCAACGAATTGGCGCGGGACTATGATGGCCAACTCTGCAAAAGATCCGTTTTGGAAGGCTAAAGTGAACCATGAAATATTAGTAAATCCCGCCCACGCGCAAGAAATAGTAAACGCATGCACCTCTTGTCACGCACCGGTTGGACGATTCACAAATCTTCTACAAGAAAATAATCCAAACTATACCCTCGAAGAACTCGCTTCAGATTCTCTTGCTCTCGACGGGGTGAATTGTGGCGCTTGTCACCAACAAAAAATGGACGGTCCACAAGGAGTGGGAAAACACTTCAGCGGAGAATTGTTCTACCACAAAGACACCATCTACGGCCCATACATTACCGAGGAACAAACGGTTCCCATTTTCGAAGCCATGATGCAGAGTTTTGTTGGGTATCGTCCCCTTGGACACGCGAAAGTGCGAGAATCGGAAATGTGCGCAGGTTGTCACTCTCTTTCAACGCATACCGCAGATATTGAAGGTAACTACACGGGTAACGATTTCATTGAACAAGCCACCTATCACGAATGGTTGAATTCTTCTTACAACGACACTCCTGGATTTCAACAAGAATGTCAAGGTTGTCACATGCCTGATGTGGGCGAAGGTGTTGTCATTGCATCAGGATACCTCTTCCTTCCGCAACGTCAACCTTATGGTCAACACTGGCTCGTTGGCGGAAATACCTTCATGCTGAACTTGATGAAAAACAATGCTTCTGCATTGGGAGTAACAGCCACTGAAGAGCACTTCAACACCGTCATTGAACGTAGCACTTATCAGATCGAACAAGAAACAGCCACGGTAGTGCTTACGGAAACGGGTATTGAAAATGACACGGCAAAATACAATTTGAAATTAACGAATCTTGCCGGACATAAATTCCCGAGCGGATACCCTTCAAGAAGAGCTTATGTCGAAATTATTGCGGTAGACGATGCTGGCAATGAAGTTTTCCATTCAGGAAAAATGGATAACCAATACCGCATTGTTGGAGAAGACGACACGTGGGAACCTCACTACGACATTATCACCGCGGAAGACCAAATTCAGATTTATGAAATGGTTATGGGTGATGTGAACGGAGACAGAACGCAGGTGTTAGAGCGTGCAGACATCATGATCAAAGACAACCGCTTGACACCACACGGATTTTCTGTCAATCACTCTGCCTACGACACAACCAAGATTGTTGGTGACGCATTGTATGACCCGAACTTCAATCATTTCCCTAACGGAAATGAAGGAAGTGGCACAGATGAAATTCGTGTGCATATTCCGTTAAACGGATTCTCAGGAAACCTTCACGTTACCGCTCGATTGATGTACCAAACGGTTCCTCCGCGTTACCTCGATGAAATGTTTGCCTTCGACAACGAAAGCATCAACTCTTTTCGCAGCATGTACGATGCAGAGGGCGCAGACGCTATTCAAGTGGGCGCGCAAACTCTCATGAGCACTATTATTGGTGTTGACGAAATTCGAATCCCTACTTTCTTATTGTTCCCGAACCCAACTGCAGATGGATGGGTAAACCTATCGGCTAACGGTATCACGGTTGATGAAATAGCCATTTATTCTTTGGATGGCAGATTTATCGAGCGCAGAAAAATCGGAAGCGTCGTTGCACGCATTCAATTGCCAGAGACGCGAGGAACTTACTTCATTGAAATAAATTCTTCTCGCGGCAAAACACTTGAACGTGTGATTCGCAGATGAGCCTGAGCATTCGTCCGGTTAAAATTTCCGATGCAGACTTTTGCCTAGGTCTTTATTCGAA
>CAMCUG010000017.1 GCA_945878835.1 Chryseobacterium gleum
TCAATGACGAGGTCACTGCTTTTCCTTGAGGATCTAATAATGCTTCCAATGGCATTACGTTAATTTCAGCTTTAAACTTTTTCATGTTGTTTCCCAAATAGGTGTTGAACGGCAGATAAAATGAGGTACAAAAGTAAGGCAATTGGAACAGTCCATAGGACTTTTTTCAAAATGAAATGGGCACCAATTGCCGACAAGACAATGCTTCCAATTAAAATGAATTTCATCGCATTTTCCTTCCAACTAAAATTTGAAAATTTGAAGGATAGGAGCGGAAGCGTAGACGCCATAAGGAATGCAAAGAGAAGGATGAGTCCAACAAGAACTTCATTGCTCAAAGGTTGTGTTTCTGTTAACGATAAAACGCTTAACCAAAACAATCCATTTGCGGGCACAGGAAGTCCTTTGAATCCGGTCGATTTCGAAGTGTCTAAATTGAAACGGGCCAATCGAAAAGCAGCAGCAACGGCAAGAATAAAAGCTAATGCAGCCCACAATTTTATTTCAGGTTGAAGAAGACGATACAGCCAAAATGCAGGGACAACACCAAAGCTTACCACATCGGCCAACGAATCCAATTGCTTTCCCATTTCGGAAGCTGCGCCGATAGCACGAGCTATTAAACCGTCAAGCAAATCTGCAAATGCCGCTAAAAGCACAAAGATAAAAGCGTCTTGAACATCATGAGCCAACAGCGCAGCGCAACCCATGACAAGATTTAGCATGGTGAGGGTGTTGGGGAGGATGGTTTTTCCAAACATGCTTCAAAGATAGGGGCTAGAATTCGAATTGAAGTTTTGCACGAAGACCGAAGCGCACGATGTTGGCGTGGTCGAGGTAGGAAAGACGCCACAGGGCATCGACACGAAGAATTTTGAAGATGTTTTCCACCCCAACAGCAACTTCCGCATAGGGTTGCTTTAATCGATAAATATCTGCAATCCCGTCTGCGTTAAAATCACGACTCAACAATTCATCGTTCTTCAAATCGTAGCTGCCCACCAGGACTTTTGCGCTTGCGACTTCGCGCCATTTCAATTTCCGAAGCATGGGAATTTTGTTGAAGAACAATCCTTCTGCGTGGTAGGAACCCCAAACGCAGGCCCATTGGTCGCTTACGAATTCGAAATAATTCATCGTATTGTAACTCGCTTCGTCGTAGAAAAAAGTTTCATTTCCTTGGTGCATTTGCAGCATGGGGTAGGGAAGATTTCCGAAAATTTTTCCAGCTTGAACAGAAAGGTTTAAATAACCGAAAGGCCCGAAGCGCATTTTGTCTGACACCTGCATTTCTATGCGTTGGTATTTGTATTCAGCATTCATAACACCCGGAAGGGCTAGGCTATAAGCCATTTCAAAGACGGGGAAGTTTGTTCCAAGACTGATGCGTTCGAATTCGCCATAGACAAATTTTTCTTTGAAGGCAAAGCGGGTATAAAGAGAGATTTCAGTCGTAATAAGTGAATTCTCTTTCTCGAAACTATTAGTTAAAGGTAGAAATCGGGTGTAAGTGTATTTCGTTCCGGCTGGTCTAAGCGAGCGATGTGTGAAAATAAGTTTATTTGAAAGTCCGTACAACCATTCTTTCTCGATGTATGAATTAATGTCGGTAACATCGGTGAGTTTGTTTGCTGGATTTCTTCGAAACAAAGAAGATAAAATGTTGTCTTGTCTGAATGCACCTGGGCCAAGGCCTAACTGCTCCATGTCGCGTTTGCCATGCGCTGAAATAGCGAAGCGAGGGCTTTTTTGAATGATGTACAATCCGCCAGCACCGTATTTGAATCGATCATCACGGAATCCATAAGCGAGGTAACCGTCGAGCATGATTTTCGTACTAAACGCATTGCTTGTTCTTCCCCCAAATCGCAAGCGATTTCCTTCAATTGGATTGAAACTGTAAAAGGTGTAATACGGCCCGTACTCGAAGTTGCCTTTCACTTTATATCCAGAAACGAAAAGCGTAATAATATCAGTTACGGTTTGGAATTGCGGGAGAGTTTTCAGCGTGTCAGCCATATTGAAGATGCGCTGTTCTTTCGCCGTTAAAGCAGTATGCCTCATACTTTGCCAATAGGCATCGTCGTGATTAGAAGAGTTCGGGTCGACAACTATGTCTGTGTAACCTTGGTAGAAGGGGTCTTCACGAGGTTTGTTAATGATGAATTTTTTATAGCTGCTGTTTTTTCTTCCGTATACCCCGATCTTTTTTTCACTCATGTTGAACTCAACCAAGAGCTGATCTTTCACGAGCATCCAAACCTCGTGTTCTATTTCGTTGTATTCTTGATGAACGCTGAAATCTCTGATCCAATTGATGTTCGCGCCTTCGGAAATGGCTGCGTCTACTTGCTTCACCGCGTAGGTTGTGTCGTGAATCCACATTTCGCCATGGAACAACAGCTCTTGTTTTCGGCGTGGAAAAAATTCCAATTTGTAACACCACTTTCCTTCAATGAAGGCACTGTCAACAAGGCCGTAATCGTAAAACCCAAGAGCATAAGTAGATATGGGAGAAGTGAAACTTTTCGAGAAGATGACAATTTCGTTGTCGTAGATATTTACGTTCTGGTACATGTCGCCCAAAAACTGATTCACACTCTGATTTTCCACTCCAGTAACTCTGGTGCCTTTGACTATTTCTTTGGAAATTTTAGGATTGCGGCGGTAATAAAAATCGGAAAGCGATTCGGTCATGAAAACCGGTAAGTAGGGTTTTTCTTGTGTGGTGTCTATTCCTTCGAAAATAAATTCGAAGGGCTTCATGAGTTTCTTGTCGGCAATGGCCGCGCTGATGTTGTTTAAATCGAATTCGACTTTGTTATACGCTTCGTATTCGTACGCGTCTAGTTTTTCGCGGTTGTTAATTTTTTTATTGGCGATGACTTTTTTCATGAGCTCAATCGCTGGATTGGGTTCGTCTTTCGGACGAATGATAACGACGCTCGTTGTATTTTCATCAAGAAGCGCGAAGTTTATTTCTTTCGTAGTTCCTTGCTTTACATTGAAAGATTGCTGGGCATAGCCAATTCCTTTGCAGCGCAAAGTATCGCTGGAATAGTAAGTTTCAATCCGGTATTTTCCGTTTTCATCGGTAGTTGTTCCAGATTTTGTTCCAACAAAATAAACAGGCGCAAAGGGGACGGTTAATTTGGAAACGGCGTCAATTACAGTTCCGAATACGACAGTTTTTTGCGCGGAAAGCGCAAGCGAAAAACAAATCGACAAGAAAAGTAAAAGTCCTTTTTTCATTCCTTACGAAGAAACGAAAAAGTTTTCAATGCGTCAAGAGGTCTGACAAACGTTACCCATTATTTGTTGTTGAAAGCCTGCAGGCCTTCTTCGAGCCAAGCACGGAATTCTTTTTCGTCAGGGGTGTATCCTACAGGCTGATTCATGAGTTCCTCATTTCCTTCAGTCATTGGATCAATGATGGCATACAACGGTTGCGAGTTGTTGTTGAAGGTTTCAATTTCAAAAGCTGACCACAAATCACCATAGGTTACAATTTCTTTTTCAATACCCGCCCACTGCGTAACAATGGTTTCCTTCATCTCGGCTGGAAGTTCTTGCTTGTCGTCTACATACAGACTCACTACGACGAATTTATCCTGAAGTAAATCCAACGCTTTCGGCCAAACATGTTCTTCCATTTTTCTACAGTTTACGCATGCATATCCTGTGAAATCGACGAACAAAGGTTTGCCTTCTTTACGAGCGCGCTCAAGTGCAACATTGTAATCGTGCTCACAGATGAGTCCGTGCGGACAGTCACTTGGATAAAACCAAGAGTATCCTGAAGGTGGCGCAAGACCGCTTAATAATTCCAAACTTTTCCATCCGTGGGCACGCTCATCATAGGTGAATCCCATGCATAAGTACACCACGAATGCGCCAATGATACCAGCAAAACTTAATCTGAAAATCGAGAGTTTTTTAATAGGCGAATCGTGTGGGAATTTGATTACGCCAATTAAATATAAAAACATGCCTAAGAAAATAATAATCCACAAACCCATGAATAGTTCATACTTGAGGAAGTTCCAGTGAACCACTAGATCAGCTTGAGACAAGAATTTCAACGCGAGTGCTACTTCTAAAAATCCAAGAACCACTTTTACAGAGTTCAACCAGCCACCAGATTTTGGCAAGCTCTTCATCATACCTGGGAACATCGCAAACAACGCAAAAGGAATACCGAGGGCCAATCCGAATCCACCCATTCCTACAGTCAATTGAATTGCTCCTCCGTCTTTTGCAAGAGAACCCGCAAGCAATGAACCTAAGATTGGACCGGTACAAGAGAATGAAACAATTGCCAAGGTAAGCGCCATAAAGAAAGAACCTAACAACCCACCGGCTTCAGCATTTTTGTCCATCTTATTCGCCAAGCCGGCTGGAAGCGTTATTTCAAACAATCCGAAGAAAGAAAGTGCGAATACAATGAAGATTACAAAGAACGCAATGTTCAAAGGGACATTGGTAGAAATGTCATTAAGGATGTTCTCGTTAATTTGATCCAAGAAATGGAACGGCATTGATAGCAAAATGTAAATCAAGAAAATGAAACCACCGTAGATCAATGCCTGGAAAATGCCTTTCTTACGGTCTTTGTTTCTATTCGTAAAGAAGGAAACTGTTAATGGAATCATTGGGAATACACAAGGAGTAAGCAATGCAACCAGTCCTCCTAAAAATCCAAGTAGGAATAATTGCCACATGCTTCCGCCCGCATCGCTGTCAGTTTTACTTGCAACTGCTCCGCCGTCTGCACGAGTGGTTAATTTGTCTTTGTCGTTGCGAATGCTTTGAATCCAATATCTGAATTTGGTATTGGTCGTCGCTTCCTTTTTTAAAGTATCTTCTAATAGTCCATTAGCTGTGGTGTCTACAGCAGGTATAGCTGCACCTTCAGCGACTGGGGTGATATTTATTTTGAATTTTACAGGATCAGGAAAAATACATTTACTCTCATCGCAGGCCATATACTCAAGCACACCATTCAATTGAAAAGGTGTTGTACTAACAATTTTTATTCGCTGTTTGAAGCTAGCCGTGTTCTCAAAGTAATTCAGATTCATGTCGAAATTTGGATCGAAATGAGTGATGAATTTCCCTTCGGTTACACCTCCAATATTGGTGAATTGAGATTTGTTTGCAGTAAGATTTAACGAAGTAGGAATAGGTCCAATTGCATTTGGGTCCTCGGAAACTTTTAAAGCATAGACATGCCATTTTGCTTCAATCTTAGCTGTTGCGGTAATTTCCGCTTCACCGTTTTCGAGATAAATAACTCCAAACTTCCATTTTACCGGATCAACGATTTGCGCTTGTGCGTTCCAAGATGAAAGCAAAAGTGCAATGGTGGCAAAAATCTTTACTGATAAATTCTTCATAGCTTCAAAAATAGTTTAATTCAATTTTACTTAGGTGAGGCGCATCACAAAAACCTTCTTCGCCGAGTCGTCTAATTTGTAATCCTCTGAAATGCACAGTCCAATTACCGCTACAATCTCGTCTTTACTTACCAAAACCGGATAGTTTTTTTTCTCATTCATGGCAATCTTGGCCTGAACCAACAAATCGCTTACCTTTTTCATCCCCTTCATTCCCAAAGAACGAATCTTGTCACCCGGTTCGTATGCACGAATCTCCAATGGAAAACGCAACTTGTCGGCATTCAGTTGCATAACCTTCGGATCTTTTTCAATTTCATATCCTTTTGCCGGAAGAATGTCAACTTCATATTTCGATTCGTCCAACGGCATTTCGCTCTGCAAAGCATGCAACACATAGTTATCGCGATTGCGCGCAACCGCATAAGTGGCATTTGAAACTTTCGCTCCGGTCTTCTGAAGTTTCAAAATCTCTTCAATTTCGCCGGTTGTGAATTCAAACAAATTCAACCATTCCCACATAATTTGTCTTGGGGCGTAGTGGTTGTTCACAGCTTCAATGGAAAGCATTTCGTTTTCACCTTTAAGCACAACATTTTGTTCAAGCCAGTTTTGCAAACTCTCTTGAACAATGGAATGCTGCTCTTCCCAAATTTCAATGCTGTTGGAAAGTGTTTGAAGAATATTCGGATTTAATTCTTCTAAAATAGGAACCACCTTATTTCTAATTTTATTTCTTCCGTAAACGTTCGAATTGTTTGAAGCGTCTTCTCTCCATTTCAATTTGAGTTCTTTTGCAAAACCTTCGAGTTCTTTTTTCGAAAGGTCTAAAAGCGGACGCCATTTGTTTGAAGTATGACGCTTCATTCCGAGCAATCCTTTCAATCCGCTTCCGCGAACCAAGTGTTGCAAAACGGTTTCCAGTTGATCGTTCGCATGGTGCGCAAGAACAACGGTGGTGTATCCGAATTCATCTTGCAATTGTTGGAAGTACGTGTAACGAAAATCGCGCGCGCGCTCTTGTAAATTGTTTTTCGATTCCTTCCACAAGTCACCGGCTTGTGCACAGTGAAAAGTGAGCTTGTTCTTTTTACAATAAGCCTTCACAAACTGCTCGTCTTTTTCAGAATCTTTTGCTCGAAGTTGGTAGTTCACATGCGCAACAGCGAATGGAATTTTAGCGCGAAGAAGCAATTCAGCCATAAGTATAGAGTCCATTCCTCCGCTTACTGCCACAAGTAATTGCGCTTCTTCGAATGTTTGAAATTCGGTTTTTAAGTCTTTAAGTAGTTTTTTCATTTTAATTGAATATAGAAAGTGTAGAGGCGGCTTTCAACAAGCACTCATCGTATTCCGCTTCCGCGTTCGATGCATGAGTAATTGCGCTTCCCACTTTTATGGTTGTTTGTTTTTTCTCTTTGTTGTAAACCGCAGAACGAATGATAACATTGAAATCGAAATTCCCATTCGGTTCAATAACCCCAAAGGTACCGCTGTAGAGACCTCGGTCTAACAGTTCAATTTTTTCCATGTGCCTCACAGCGCTAATTTTCGGAGCGCCTGTCATGGATCCCATAGGGAAGGTAGCCGCTAAAATTTCTGTGAATGTAATGTTGGAAGGAAGCTGTGCTTCTACGGTGCTGATAAGGTGATGAAGTGTTTTGAAGGTGTGAAGTTCACACAATGATTTTACGTTTACACTTGCTTTTGTTGCTATTCGGGAGAGATCGTTTCGAACAAGATCAACAATCATAATATTTTCGGAGCGTTCCTTTTGACTCGTTTGAAGCAAAACTTTATTCTGTTCGTCTTCTTCTGAATTTTCTCCTCTGCGTATGGTCCCTTTAATGGGTTGTGAAATTATTTTATTTCCTTTTTTCTGAATGAATCGCTCCGGGGAAGTACATAACAGCTGAAGCTGTTCTCCGTTGAAATACGCTGCGTGTGGAGCTTCCGTAGCATTGTTCATTTTTGAGAAGTGAGCGAAGGCGTCTTTCAATTCTCCATTAGCCTGAAGTGGAATGCAGAAATTTGTTTCGTAGTATTCACCCTGTTGAATTTGATTCAATATAGATTGAATTTTATCTACATAGGTGCCCTTACTTTCTAACGTTTCAAAGCTTAGGCTTTCTTCATTCTTTTCGCATTCAATTTTTTTATAATTGGAAATGAATGAAGAGAAAACCGAATGTTCGTTCGGTTCGGAAGGAGTAAGCGGGTTCCAATTTCCATTTACTTCTTTCCAAACGTGAACTGGTTCGAAGAAGTAGATGAGTTCACTTCCATCTGAACTGAAATTGGTATAGGCGTTTTTTTCAAAAAGTTTTTTCGCCTCGAAGGAAATATATCCGAAAACAGGAGTTGTTTTTCTAGCTAACCATTTGTTTAGCTCTTGAATGTCGCTGGGGTTGTTTTCATTTAAAACAAATGCATCTTTTTTCCCCCAAGCGATATACGCTTGTCGATCGTTCGAGTTAGGTGGAAGAAAGGTGAAGTGTTCGTTTTCCCAAAGCTGCATGGGTGCAAAGGTAATGCTTACTGACGCCTATTTGCGAGAAGAACAGGCGGGCCTCCGTCGAACGGATTTTCACCACGACCAATACTGCGCGCATCAATACCCGCGGCTTTCATAACGGCGCGATCGCCGAATTTTTTTCTCATTTCATCCATGGCAGTGTACAAGCTAATTTGCTCTTCGTTATCGTCGAACAGATTAATCTGGTATCCGCCAGAAACCAAGTGGCTGAAGCGCACACCAATGAGGCGAATTAAGACGCGACGGCTGTATAGCTTTTCGAAGAGCTCTAATATTTTAGGGATAAGAATGTGATCGGCCGAAGTATATGGAATGCGGCATTGCATAGTTTCCGTTTGGAAGTCAGAGTATCGCAACTTCACCGTAACACACGAAGTGAGTTTTTCTCCCTTGCGTAACTGGAACGCTAAGTTTTCGGTCATGGCTATTAAGAGTCCACGTAGTTTATGCACATCTATTGTGTCTTGATCAAACGTTCTTTCGGTAGAAATGGATTTCCGTTCTTGAAATGGTACAACAGGCGATGGGTCTATGGCATTGGCTTTTTTCCAGATGCTCGCTCCATTTTCTCCGAGGGCCTTCGACATAACGTCTAATGGCATTTCCTGAAGGGTATGTATTTTCCGAATGCCTAGATTAACGAGAAGCTGATGCGTTTTTTCTCCAACCATGGGAATCTTCCGAATGGAAAGCGGAGCAAGGAAGGGCTTCTCTGTTCCGGTTTCAATTCGAATCTGGTTATTCGGCTTTGCTTCACCCGTAGCCACTTTGGAAACAGTCTTGCTAGTAGACAACCCGAAAGAAATTGGAAGCCCTATTTCTTTTCCGATTTTCTGTCTGAGCTCACCAGCAAATTGGTAGCATCCGAAAAAACGGTCGAGCCCCGTGAGGTCGCAGTAGAATTCGTCTATGGAAGTTTTTTCGAAAAGCGGAACGGCTTCGCGAACCATTTCGCTTACGAGGTCTGAATACTTGAGGTAATTGTAGGAGTTTCCTTTAATAACCACCGCTTCTGGACAGAGCTTTCTTGCCATGTGCATGGGCATTGCGGAATGCACACCGAACTTTCGCGCTTCATAGCTGCACGAGGCTACCACGCCGCGGTCGCTGGTTCCACCAATAAGAACGGGTCTGTTGTTTAAACGGCTGTCCAATAAACGCTCGACTGACACGAAAAAAGTGTCGAGATCCATATGTAGAATTGAGCGTTCAGATGACATAAAGCAAACTTATCTCGTGAGAGCACAAGATTTGAAATTGTTAAAAAATGTTTTGTGATGAAAGGGAAGAATTATGTTTTCTTCTTTCCGGTTTGGTCTGTATCGTCCTCGTCCTCGTCGTCGGTAATACCGTCGTCCTCATCATCTGTAATGTCTGAATCACCTTCAGAGTTACGATTATTTGTTGAAGTAGAAGAGCTCGCTGGAATGTCACTGTCGGTATTTAACTCGGTGTTATCAACGATTTCAGAACGCTCTGTTCCAACGGAAGTAACTTCTTCCATCCAAACAGATTTGGTGCAAGAGGCGAAGGCCAATGCAACAAAAAAGAGTAGCGTTATGTAATTGAGTTTCTTCATAATGGACCGAAGTCTACACAAATATAACGAAATCTTCTAAAAAGTGTTGCCCTGAGCGAAAATTTCTTGGAAATCTTTTGGGAAGCGAATGGTAACGCGTGTCCCTGATTCACCCGATTCCGATTTCCAGTCTTCGGGACCGCTTAGTTCAATGTGCTTACCGGTCATTTGTTCGATCAGCTCAATGCGGCTTCGTGTAATTTCCATTCCTTTTGAAATGTGAACGTCGCTGTTGGTTTTTCGCGCCTGGCTTTCAGCCAAACCAATGCCGTTGTCTTCAATGCGAATTTCGAGGCACCCTTCCTTCAACCCGAAAAAAACGTGTAGTTGTCCGCCCGAATCTTTCGGCAATAATCCGTGCCAAATGGAATTTTCCAAAAACGGTTGAATAAGCATGGCCGGAATTTTAACCAATCGCAGTGCTTCCGGAGAGTCTTGGTGAACACTATACATGAACTTATCAGGGAAGCGCATGCTTTCCAATTTCAAGTACAATTCAAGCCGTTCAATTTCTTCCGAAAGAGGTGCGAAGTTTTCTTCCGAACTGTCTAAGTTTTTACGAATCAACTTCGCGAAATCAGTGAGGTATTGGTTCGCCGCCAATTTATCTTGACGGTTAATGTAGTATTGAATCGAATTCAGTGCGTTGAAAATGAAATGACGATTCATGCTTGAATTCATGCTTTGCTGCTCAAGCATCAGCAGCTTGGCCTTCATTTCAGATTGCTCTGCCAAGTGCTTGTTGCGAATGTTCCGTCTTCTTGAGCGAGTAATAAGAACGACAATGCCGACAAGAAAAATCAATTCCAACAAGATCACCCACCACATCATATACCACGGCGGTGAAATACGAAATAGCCAGGTTACTTCTTCGCTCCACGTTCCCCATTGTCCGTTGCGCGCACGAATGTGAAACGTATAATTTCCAGAAGGAAGATTGTTGAAGTTGACTTGCGAGAATGAAGTTGGACTGCTCCACGTGCTGTCTAGTCCTTCCAACCAATAACTGAATTCCAATCTTTCAGGATAGGTCGTACTCGACGCGTCGAAAAAGAAGGTAAATGAATTTTGTCTGTAGTTAAATTCAAGTCCATTCGGAAAAGCCTTACCATTCCAAGTGCCTGAAGTCAGTGCTTTCCAATCGATGTTCTCAAGATTTGATTGAATGTTTGTGAGATGAACAATGGGCTTAGGAATATTGAACTTCTTATCAATGGCACTTATTTCAATTTGCATCACACCGTTCGGTGTCCCTACCCAAACAGTATTTTGAAGGTCGACGAATATGGCGTTTAAGTTTGTTTCAAGGCTTATTAATCCATCTGATTCGTTCAAGTGAATCATCCGTTCACCTAAGCCTCCGGTTTGATTCATTTCCCAAATAAAAATTCCATTGAGCGTTCCAATCCACAATTTATTTTGAATCACTTTCAAGAAATTCACGGTGTTTCCACCAGGCTCTTCAGAGATATTTAAATGCACGAACCCATTTTCGTTGCCTTTGTACAATCCCGATTGTGTTCCAGCAATTAGTTCTCCGTTTGGTAATTCAGCAATGCTATAGGCACTAGCATCTTGAAGCCCTTGCGCTTCCCCGAAATTGGTGAACGTGTTGTTTTGAAAAAGCGAAATTCCATCACGTGTCGCCATCCAGATTTTTCCATCACGCGATTCAATAATGTGTCGAATGCGAGTAGCTGGAAAATTCGGCAATTGCGAATAGCTTTGGAAGATATTGTTGCTGAAAGATTGAATGCCTTTGTTCGTTCCAATGAGAAGGCTTCCGTCTTTTTTCTGAAGCAAACTCAAGACGACTTCTTCGTCCATTCCATTTTCTTTGTTGAAATGAAGCCAATGCGGTTGGCTGAAAGAATTGCGGTCGTAGCAATACAATCCTTCAGGAGTTCCTATCCACGGACGGCGAAACAAATCTGTTGTGGAAGTCCAGATGCGCAGATTGGGTGAAAGCTCTTGCAGCGAGGCATTAAAATTTGCACTGAAAGGATCGGATGAATTCGATAAAAAGCTTATTCCGTTGTCGTAGGTGCCGAAGAAGTAATTCCCTTGCGCGTCTTGCGTAATGCTCATAACGGCATTCCCTGTAAGGCCATTGTTTACCGTGTAACTTTTGAATTGTGTTGTGGTAAGTTTGAAGACACCACCTCCGTAGCTGGCAAACCATTGAATGCCCTCACGATCAATGAACACTTGGCGAATATCATCAATAGCCAATCCGTTTGATTTGGAAAAGAGCAAATGGGTTTCGTCTAATTCATTGTACACGACAACGCCCGTTCTGCTGGTGAAGTAGATGTTACCGTTGTACGAATCAATTCCAGTGAAAATATTGTCTAAAGCGAAGTCGCCAATGTTCGTGAGCGCTCGGCCAGTATTCACGTTCAGTACTCCACCGAGTGAAGTAACGGCCCATATTTCGTTCTTGTAATTTTCAATAAAATCGAATAAAACATTTTCTTCATCATTGAGAAGATAGAGTTGTTCCCACTGATTGTTTTTTAATTTCCAAATTCCTTTTTTCGTGGCGACGAGCAATTCATTGTTGCTGTTTTTTCGAATGCGCTTGATGTTTTCTCCTTGAAAAAACAGTGTGATATTATCTTCTACAAATTTATTTTCTGAGAAAAAGATTAACCCGCGTTCAGTTCCGATGAGTAATTCATTCGAATTGAATTCAACCAATGAAGTTGTGGAAGCGTCGTTGAGCTCTCCTGAATATTTGTGAGTGGTGAACGTGTTTCCGTCTAAAACGGATATTCCGCCAATAGATCCAAAAACGATTTGTTCGTTTTGAAGTTGCTGAATGCAGTTGATTTGATTGTTAATGAGCCCATCTGTTCTGCTGTAATTCACGAACTGATTTCCATTGAATTTGGAAGCTCCACCGAGCGTGCCAATCCAAACATATCCTTGCTTGTCTTGTTGAATACAACGCACTTGCGTTTGCGCTAACCCTTCTTTCAAACTGTATTGAATAAAAGAATATTGTTGCCCAAGAACAGCGAAGGGGAGCCAAAACAAAGCGATTGATATGTATTTCTTCAAACGCATGATTACTCTTGCATTTTATCTAAAAATTCTTGCAATTTTCTTCTGGAAACAGGCACGTGATCGCCGTTGGAAAGCACCACCACATTGCCTTCAGTGCGGTTGAATTCTTTTAAGTGCAAGGCAACATTTACAATGTGCGATTTGTGCACGCGCATGAACATGTGCGAATCTAATTTTTCTTCGAAAGATTTGATGTTCTTGCTGCTCACGTATTTTTTTCCATTCACACAAAACAGCGTCGTGTAATTTTCGTCGGCTTCTAAACGAATCAATTCGTTGTTGCGAAGAATCACAAATCCATCTCTGGTAGGGACAATTGTTTTATCGAAATTGCTATGCAGTGCAATTTCCTGCAGAACACGGTTTATTTTATTCTCGTCTAGAGAACCTGTTTGCTGCGATTTGCTTTTCACTGCTTTTGCAACAACATTTTTTAACTCCTCGATATCAATGGGCTTCTCGAGGTAGTCTAAGGCATTTTCTTTAATGGCTTTTACGGCATATTCGCGAAACGCGGTGGTAAAAACAACTTGGAAATTTCGATTTTTAACCTGCTCTAAAAATGTGAAGCCATCGGCCTCAGGCATCATAATGTCAAGGAAAACCAAGTCAACTTGATTTTTTTCACACAACTCTAGCGCTTCTTTTACTGAAGAGGCTTCACCTATTAATTCGATATTTTCCTTCGCATAGTCTTCCAACAACATTTTTAAATTCTCACGAGCGAAGAATTCGTCATCGACCAGTATCGCTTTCAGTTTTTCCATAATTCGTTGGCTTCAATGCTTGCAAATTACGAAGGAAATCGGAGTTTTTAAGAATGATTATCTTTGCATTCATGACAGATTCAGGAAAGAAGACTATTGGAGTTTTAGGTGGCGGTAGCTGGGCTACGGCTTTAACCAAATTATTGAGTCAATCGCAAGAGCATGTGCATTGGTGGATGCGCAATGAAGAGGCTGTAAAGCACATTCAAGAGTTCGGTCACAATCCCAATTACATTCAAGCAATTGAATTTGATTTGAACAAAGTTCATGTCTCTTCTAACATTCAAGAAGTTGTAGATGCGTGTGATATTTTGGTAGTAGCCATTCCGTCCGCATTTGTTCACTCGGCCTTCCAAGAAGCAGAGGTGTCTGGTTTGGAAAATAAAATTTTATTCTCTGCAATTAAAGGGGTAATCAACGAGTTTGATGCGATTCCTGCGCGATACTTTCACAAGACGTGGAATATTCCTTACGACAGCATTGGTATCATCTGCGGACCTTGTCACGCAGAAGAAGTTGCATTGGAGAAATTATCATATCTAACCATTGGTTGCTCAGATTTAGAAAAGGCCGATTACATGGCAGAACAGTTGAAATGCCGATTCATTAAGACAACTACAACAGAAGACGTTTTTGGAACAGAGTTGTCAGCGATTTTGAAGAATGTGTATGCAGTAGCCTCTGGCATTTGCCACGGTTTAGGATATGGCGATAATTTTCAGGCAGTGCTTGTAACTGCTGCTATTGGTGAAATAGAGCGATTCATAGACGCCGTTCATGAGGTACATAGAGATGTGAAATCTTCGGCATATTTGGGCGATTTGTTGGTGACGGCTTATTCACCCTATTCTCGCAATAGAACGTTCGGAACTATGGTCGGTAAGGGTTATAGTGTGAAATGGGCAACAATTGAAATGAACATGGTGGCGGAAGGGTTTTACGCCACACGTGGTATTCATGAAATTAATAAGAAGTTCAATACTGAAATTCCAATCGCGGATGCCGTTTATAGAATACTCTACGAGAAGATTTCACCTGCTGTGGAAATGCGAATCCTAGCCGATAGGCTTAGCTAGTTTTGTTGAAAAGCAACGCATTGTGTTCCGAAGTAGTCTTATCTTCGAATACTATGTCTCCCCGACGAAGAAAGATATTTTTGCTACTGTTTTTTCTGACATTTTTGCCAGCGACTGTCTATTCTCAAATTTCTTTCATTCAAAACAAAGGTCAATGGCCACTGCATGTCAAGTACAAAGCTGAAATTCCCGGAGGATCTTTCTGGATTCAATCAAACGGTTTCGCTTATCAACTTTTTGATTCAACTGTTTTTAATCCCGATCATAAACCGAATGCTCTTCCTGAATCGGTAACGACTTTATTTTTCCTGCAGCAATTGGAGAATGCGCAACTGAATCAAGCCGATGAACAAGAACAATTGCCAGGATATTTCAATTATTATTTGGGTTCCGACTCAACGCAGTGGAGCTCGCATGTGAATCGGTTTCAAAATATTAATTTTCAAAATGTTTACGATGGGATTAATCTTCGCGTATTGGGAAAATCGAAATCCATTAAATACCAATTCGAACTTCAGCCCAACGCAGATCCAAACCTTATTTCATGGCTCTATAACGATTCCCTTCAACTCACATTAGACACGTCGGGAAATCTAATTTCTCACCATCTGCTCGGTAGAATTTACGAGTCGAAACCGTTCGCTTTTCAATCAATAAATGGACATTTCATTGAAGTGAAATGCAAATATATCTTGAATGGAAATCGCATGCAATTTCAACTTGGAAATTACGATGC
>CAMCUG010000018.1 GCA_945878835.1 Chryseobacterium gleum
TGATTGCTGTATGCTCCTCCAAAAGTGACGAGTTGTTTGGCGCCCCGCCTTTTCATTTCATCCAAATTGAACATTAACTTAAACCATTTGTTTCCATTAATTGTTAAATGCATCTCGTCGAAGCGCTTAACCGTAACTGCTTTATGTAAGTCTTTTGCCAAAGGCTGATAGAAAGGTGGTTTAAAATTTATTTCAGAGTTAAATTTAAAATTTTGCATTTTTGCGGTATGAGTGATAATAACGAATCAAAAGTACAAGGAGAAGACTACTATTTAAGCGAAGAAGGTTTTTTTATATTCACAGAAGAATATCACCTCAAAAGAGGCCATTGTTGTCTAAGCGGTTGTAAGCATTGTCCATACGGATTCGATAAAAAGACAGGGAAAATTAATAAATAACTTTCGCATCTTTGTAAAAACCATTGTATGCGACTGCTATTTTTTCTTGCCCTACTCATTCCACAAATCGTTTTTTCCCAAATAAAAAAAGACAGTATTCATTTTTCAGGTTACACTGAAATCTATTTCGCCCAAGATCAACACAATTGGAACGACCATCAGCGTCCTGATTTTTTATACAGTCACACTTCAACGAATCATGTGGCACTGAATACGGCGGTTCTCGACTTTAAGTACAGTTCTGCACGCGTCAAAACACAACTTTCGTTGGTTGAAGGTACCTATGCAAACAAGGTTACTTCGCCTGAACCCATTGGATTCGGGGCACTTTACGTTGGAAACATCTCCTATAAATTGAGCAGCCAGGAAAACCTGTGGCTGCAAGCAGGTGTGATGCCTTCACACATTGGGCTAGAGTCTGCTATTGGATTCTCCAATTTATCGCTTAGTAGAAGTTTAGCAGCAGAGAATTCTCCGTATTACGAAAGCGGACTAGCACTTCAATACACATCTAAGAACAACAAGTGGTTTGGGTCTGTTCTTGCGCTCAACGGATGGCAAACCATGTCACTTGTTCCTCAGCAATCGCGCATGAGTTTTGGAAGTCAGATTCAATTTAAACCTAACGCGAGCATTACCCTCAACCATTCAACCTATTACGGAGAAGTTCCTGTTTTCACTGGCTCTCAGATGCGGTTCTTTCAAAACTTTTACGGCGATATTCAACTGAAAAAGAATTGGACCGTTCAGTTCCAAACAGACTATGGTATTCAAGAAACAGAAAGTAATGGATTCAACAAAAATTGGGTAACTGGGTTTCTCGGACTTGCCTACAATGTGAATGAAAAGCTAACACTGGTTGGGCGTGGGGAATTGATGAAAGACTCAAACAACCTCGTTATTTCTGGAGTAAACAATGAGTTATGGGGATACAGTTTCAACATAAATTATTTACTTGATGAGCACCTCATGTTCCGCGCTGAATGGCGAAATATCATTTCCAACAGTTACACATTCGCATTTCAGAACTTCAACGAAAAACAAATGAACGGCTTAAATTTGTCGCTCGCTGCTCAATTTTAGCACACTCACTTATGTCAACATTTCAAGACCAAATACAAGAAGGAATTCCAACAGCATTGCCTGTTGTTCCCGCTATGGATGCCGCCATTAACCGAGCTCCCAAGCGAAAGGAAATTCTTTCAAACGAAGAAAAGGGGTTAGCCCTTCGCAATGCCCTTCGCTATTTCCCTTCGGAACATCATGAAACATTGGCAAAAGAATTTGCTGAAGAGTTGAAGGCATACGGACGCATTTACATGCACCGCTATCGTCCTACATACGAAATGTATGCGCGACCTATTTCTGAATATCCTGCAAAGTGTCAGCAAGCAGCATCCATCATGCTCATGATTCAAAACAACCTGGATCCGCGCGTTGCACAGCATCCGTATGAGCTCATTACCTACGGAGGAAACGGTGCGGTTTTTCAAAACTGGGCGCAGTACCGTTTGGTGATGAAGTATTTGAGTGAAATGACTGAAGAGCAAACGCTCGTGATGTACAGCGGTCATCCGATGGGACTCTTCCCTTCTAGCCCGTCTGCGCCGCGTGTTGTGGTAACGAATGGAATGATGATTCCAAATTACAGCAAGCCAGACGATTGGGAAAAATTCAATGCGTTAGGTGTTACTCAATATGGACAAATGACTGCGGGATCTTACATGTACATAGGTCCGCAAGGAATCGTTCATGGAACAACTATTACTGTCATGAACGCCGCGCGCATGCTTCGTACTAAGCGCGGCGATAAGACTGTCTATGATCGCGCAGCGGAAGGATTGTTGTTCGTTACTGCTGGATTGGGCGGTATGAGCGGCGCGCAGCCCAAAGCAGGAAATATCGCAGGATGTGTATCCATTACAGCAGAGGTCAATCCGAAAGCTGCAACAAAGCGTTTCGAGCAAGGATGGGTAGATGAGCTTATTGATAATATTGACACACTTTGCACGCGTGTTCAAGAAGAACTTAAAATAGGAAAAGCACACAGCTTTGCGTTCATTGGAAATATTGTTGAAGTGTGGGAAGTGTTCGCTGAACGCGGCATTCACATTGATTTAGGAAGTGACCAGACTTCGTTGCACAACCCTTGGGCGGGAGGATATTATCCGGTTGGATTGACGTATGAAGAGAGTAATTCGCTCATAGCAGAGAACCCAAACCTCTTCAAAGAAAAAGTAGAGGAGTCTCTGATTCGTCATGCTGCTGCTGTTCAAAAACACAGCGAGAACGGCATGTATTTCTTCGATTATGGAAATGCATTTTTGTTGGAAGCTTCGCGTGCAGGAGCAAACGTGATGGCCGATGTGCCCACCCTTGAGCGCGAGTTTAAATATCCATCTTATGTTCAAGATATTTTAGGTCCCCTCTGCTTCGACTACGGGTTCGGGCCGTTCAGATGGGTCTGTGCAAGCGGAAAGTCAGAAGACCTAGATGCTACTGATGCCATTGCGTTAGACGTTATGTTGAAGTTGAAAGAAACGGCACCGGTGGAAATTCAACAACAGTTGGCCGATAATATTCAGTGGATTCGCGAAGCGAAGAGCAATAAATTGGTTGTTGGTTCTCAAGCAAGAATTTTATACGCCGATGCGCAAGGACGCATGGAGATCGCTGCGGCATTCAACAAAGCCGTAGGTGAAGGAAAGATTGGACCTGTAGTGCTCGGAAGGGATCATCACGATGTAAGTGGAACCGATTCGCCTTACCGCGAAACCAGTAACATATATGACGGTTCTCGATTCACGGCAGACATGGCAGTACAGAATTTTGTTGGCGATGCCTTCCGCGGAGCTACATGGGTAAGCTTGCACAACGGTGGTGGCGTTGGATGGGGAGAAGTGATTAACGGCGGATTCGGAATGTTCCTCGACGGCAGTGAAGCGTGCGATAAGAAATTACGCAGCATGTTGCACTGGGACGTTAACAACGGAATCGCACGCAGAAGTTGGGCGCGAAATAAAGAAGCAGTTTTCGCTATTGAACGCGCAATGGAACAAGAGCCTTTGTTGAAAGTTACCCTTCCACAAGAAGTGAAAATTTCACTCGACTCATTTATTCATTAAGCAACTCCTTTCACCACGGGAGCAGCGTGCTCAATGGCATCCTGATAAACAGGACCGACATATTCTTCGTCGTAGGCAAGTGCTATATTCAACATATAAAAAACGTTGAACAAGCAAACTAACAACGCGTCAGAATTCGTGCGCTTTCCAAACGATTGGGCCAATTGAACCAAAACCTTGAACCCGAAGAAGATATTCAGGATGGGAATAGCGAAATACCAAGCATGCTTGTCCGGTCTTCCAATGATTCTCATGATAATTATCAAATCCCAACCTGGAACAAAGGCAGCTTCGATGGGCTGATTAGCCTTGGCAAATAGTTTCATTTTTGAAACAAATCCGACAAGTATAATAAATCCTGCGATTAGAATGAGATGGGGCTGCTTAGCCCAGATCTCTTGCAAAGCGATAGTTAAGTTCATGATCTTTTAAGTTAGGTACTAGAAAGACGAGTATAGTCTCTTTAAGTTGCCTTAACCTCTTGATTTTGAATACTGATATATGTTAATTTTTACCATCCTGGCGTGAAATTGCAGTAAACAGTACTTACAACATTTTCATGCCGTTTAAGAACAGCTCTGAAGAATAATTCATAATTTCACCCACCCATGAACGTCAAGACCATTCATTCATTCGACGAAATACAGTCCATTCTGACACAAGAAGTGGCATCACATTCTGCTACATTCATTTTGTGCGATACCAAAACGAACGAGCACTGCGTGAGCTTTCTGCTTGAAACAATACCAGCGCTGAATAATATTCCTATCATTGAAATTCCTGAGGGAGAAGAAAGTAAATCGCTCGAGATTGTTGGACAACTCTACGAAGAGTTGCTTCATCACAATGCTGATAGACAATCGCTTCTTCTTAATGTTGGCGGCGGAGTAATCTCAGATATAGGCGGATTCGTAGCTTCTACCTACAAAAGAGGAATAGACTTCATTAACATTCCAACAACTGTTATGGCTCAAGTAGATGCTGCCATGGGCGGAAAGTGCGGAATAGATTTGAAGGATGTAAAAAATGCGGTTGGACTTTTTAGCTGGCCGAAAAGCGTTCTTGTTTTTACTGGATTCCTCCATACGCTTCCTGAGAAAGAAATGAAATCGGGGTTCGCAGAAATGCTGAAGCACGCGCTTATAGCCGATGCAGAATATTGGGAAGCTCTAGCACATGTAGATTCGAATGAGGCTTCGCATATAGCTGTCTTCGTGAAACGTTCGAATGAAATAAAATCTGAAATTACCAGGGAGGATCCAAACGAACGTTCTGTTCGGAAGAAGTTGAATTACGGACACACCGTTGGACATGCGATTGAATCGCTTTTTCTTGCGAAATCTGAACCCATAACACATGGTAACGCCGTGGGTTGGGGGATTATTTTAGAAAATCGTATCGCAAATAAATTGGGCGTATTAAATGACGAAATCACCGAGATTATAGAAAAAAAATTATTGCACCTATTCGGCCAAGTGCCACAATTTTCAGCCCAAGAAGTTCAGCTGATATTAGAATTCATCTTAAATGACAAAAAGAATACGACCCAAGGAATTAACATTAGTTTAATTTCCGAAATAGGAAAATGCTCTTTCGACAACCCTGTATCCCTTGATATTATTAGACAAGTAATCGAATCTGTTACTAAGTCTTAATATTCAGTTTTCGATTTGGACATACTTTGTTAATTAAAGTGGTTGTTTTACACCTCTGAATTAATAGAAACTTTAAAGCTACTTATTCTCCGGGCTTTTTAAGTACTCGTTATTTGTGTTCCAAACAAAAGGGTTTGGTAAGCATTCGTCAACGTCGACATTTCTTCTTTCCACCCGAACAATCGTTCGGTCGACCTTTCAACCTCAAAAATTTACAGCTATGAAATATGAAAACCGCCGCGAGGTAGAACTGCTTGTATTGTCCGATATTCACCTAGGTACATATGGATGTCATGCAGTCGAATTGGTCCGTTACTTAAAATCAGTTCGACCTAAGACACTTGTCTTAAATGGCGATATCATTGACATGTGGCAATTCTCGAAGAACTACTTCCCGGCTTCTCACATGGCTGTTCTAAAGGAAATTCTGCGCATGCTCTCGCACGGTGCTGTTGTTTTTTACATCACAGGAAACCACGACGAAATGCTTAGGAAATTCGCTGGATTGAACTTTGGAAATTTAACCATTGACAATAAGCTAGTCCTTCACCTCGACGGTAAAAAAACATGGATTTTCCACGGCGATGTTTTCGATGTAAGTATGAAATATTCCAAGTGGGCTGCGAAGTTGGGAGGTAAAGGTTATGATATTCTCATTCTTGTTAATCGTTGGGTGAATAAGATCAGTGAGCAATTCGGACGAGGAAAAATATCACTTTCCAAAAAGATTAAAGAGAGTGTAAAAGCTGCCGTAAAATACATTGCGAATTTTGAAGATATCGCCATAAATCTTGCTCTGGACAAAGATTTTGATTATGTCATTTGTGGGCATATTCATCAACCAACTATCCGACAAGTCAATAGAAACGGCAAATCGATTATCTATTTGAACAGTGGTGACTGGATTGAGAATCTAACTTCTCTTGAATACCACAACAGAGAATGGTCGCTCATTCATTTTGATCACAATAAAATAAAATTGTCGCTAGAAGAAGAACAGCTCGACTTTGAAGTTGGGGCTTCCTACAAAGAATTATTTACTGCTTTCAGTCTAGAACTTCAACAGTCATGAAAATACTATACGGAATACAGGGAACTGGGAATGGTCATATGTCTAGGGCTATAGAGCTATTGCCGGAATTTCAGAAACACGGAACGGTAGATGTTTTAATCAGCGGTGAAAAAAATCTATTGCCTCTGCCCTTCGATGTTAAATATCGATTCAAAGGTCTAACCATTGGAATGAATGAAAGAGGGAAGCTAAGCTTTTCTCGTACTTTTGCCCAGAATCATCTGCGTCCTTTTATTCATGAAATCAGACAACTCAATATTGAAAAATATGATGTTGTCATCAGCGACTTCGAGCCCATCACCGCGTGGTCTGCGCTCATGAAAAACAAAGAGTGTGTCGGAATTGGAAATCATTTTTCCATGATGCACCCGAATGTTCCTATGCCTCCTGAAGACCGCAAATTCGCTCGGTTTATTACTGAGAATCTGGTGCCCGTGACCGATAGCATCGGAATACACTACGAAGCTTACAATTCTCAAATTGAAACGCCAATCATCTCGAGAGAAATAAAAAATATGAAAACCGATGAACAAGGATTCATTCTTGTTTACCTGCCTGCACATGACCCGAACTACATAGCCTTAGTTGCTCATTCACTGCGCAACCAACAATATGAATGGCGCATTTTCACTCCTTTCGTAAAACAAAAAATACAATTTTCTAAACGCGTGGCCTTTCATCCGCTTTCGCGAGAAGAATTTCAAAAGAGCTTGGCCACATGCTCTGCCATTATTAGTGCCGCGGGGTTTGGATTAACGAGCGAGGCGCTTTACCTCGGAAAGAAGATTTGCGCCATCCCTATCACGAAACATTTCGAGCAGGAATGCAACGCAGCTGCGCTAAAGAATCTGGGAGTATATATCCTTCCAGCGTTTAACCTGAAGCATTCTGCAGACATAGATTTTTGGCTTGCTCGGGTTATGCCTGTTAAGATGGATTACCAAGACAACTCCAGAGAGATTGTAGACAAAGCCCTGTGTTTGGCTCAAAAACTAGAATTCACCGCCGAGAAAGACCCTGTAAAAAAGAAATTCCTGTCGTTGATTGTGTAGATTTGCATCTTCATTCAACACACATGGAAATTCCAAGCAAATACTCTCCAAACGAGACGGAAGACCGCATTTACGCAATGTGGCTAGAGAAGAAGGTTTTTAAATCTACTCCTAACGACAAGCCCGCGTACACGATTGTTATTCCTCCTCCGAACGTCACTGGAGTCTTGCACATGGGTCACATGTTGAATAACACCATTCAAGATTTGCTCATTCGTCGTGCTCGTATGCGCGGCTTCAACGCTTGTTGGGTTCCCGGTACCGACCACGCCTCTATCGCTACCGAAGCGAAAGTGGTTCAGAAACTTCGCAAAGAAGGAATCAAAAAATCTGATCTTTCTCGAGATGCATTCATGGAACACGCGTGGGAGTGGACCCACAAGCACGGTGGAATTATTTTAGATCAATTGAAGAAGTTGGGCGCGAGCTGCGACTGGGATCGCACGCGTTTCACCATGGATCCGAAATATTACGAAAGCGTAATCGATTGCTTCATTGACCTTCACAAAAAAGGAAAAATCTATCGCGGCGAACGCATGATCAACTGGGATCCTGCTGCACTTACCGCGCTCTCAGACGAAGAAGTAATACACAAGGAAATACAATCGAAATTGTATTTCTTGAAATATCAGATTGAAGGAACGAGTGAATTTCTAACCGTAGCAACTACGCGTCCGGAAACCATTCTAGGAGACACCGCTGTTTGCGTGAATCCGAAAGACGAACGCTACGCACACCTTCACGGAAAGCGCGTAATTGTTCCGTTGGTGAACCGCTCTGTTCCTGTGATTGCCGATGAATATGTTGAAATCGAATTCGGAACGGGGTGCTTGAAAGTAACTCCAGCGCACGATCAAAACGACTTTATGTTGGGTGAAAAATACCAACTGGAAGTGATTAACATGATGAATGCCGACGGAACTATTTCGGAAGCAGGAGGCATGTATGTTGGCCAAGAACGCTTTGCTGTTCGTGATCAAATTGCGAAAGATCTAGACGCTGCCGGATTGTTAGCCAAGACGGAAGAACACTTGAATAAAGTTGGATATTCAGAACGCACCGATGTGGTTATTGAACCGCGTTTGTCTTTGCAATGGTTCGTTGACATGAAAGAGCTGAGCAAGCCTGCTTTGGAAAATGTCATGAACGATACCATTCGTTTCTTCCCTCCGAAATTCAAGAACTCGTATCGCAACTGGATGGAGAACATCAAAGACTGGTGTATCTCGCGTCAATTGTGGTGGGGACATCGCATTCCCGCATTCTATGCGCCTGACGGAAGTTTTGAAGTAGCTAAAAATATTGAAGACGCAGTTGCGCAGTTTCAAACCAAAGGCGCTTCATGGAGTGCTTCAGATTTGAAGCAAGACGAAGACGTATTGGACACTTGGTTCAGCTCTTGGTTGTGGCCAATTAGTGTGTTCGACGGATTCTATTCGAAAGAAGAATTAGACTACTACTACCCCACTGCCGATTTAGTAACGGCTCCAGAGATTATGTTCTTCTGGGTGGCTAGAATGATTGTGGCAGGATATGAATACGTTGGAAACTTCCCTTTCAAAAACGTTTACTACACAGGTATCGTTCGCGATAAGCAAGGAAGAAAGATGAGCAAGTCGTTGGGTAACTCACCCGATCCGATTGAACTCATGCAACAGTTCGGAGCAGACGGTGTTCGCGTTGGAATGTTGCTCTCTTCTCCTGCTGGAAATGACCTTCCATTCGACGAGTCGTTGTGTGAGCAAGGAAGAAATTTCGCAAATAAAATTTGGAACGCTTTCCGTTTGGTGAAAAGCTGGGAAGAGAAGATCGATGCTTCGTTGGAGCAACCTGAATCTTCGGCCATTGCTGTGAGGTGGATGAACAATCGCTTCGAGCTAGTGCTTGCCGATATGGAAGACGGATACGATAAGTTCCGCATTAGCGAAGTGTTGATGCAGACGTACAAATTAATTTGGGACGACTTCTGCGCTTGGTATTTGGAAATGGCGAAGCCATCTTACGGAAAAGGAATCGATTCAAAAACATACAACGACACGCTTAATATTTTCCAAAATTTATTGAAAGTGTTGCATCCGTTTATGCCTTTCCTAACCGAAGAAATGTGGCAACACATGGAATCGTGGCAGACCGAATCGGAAATGATTTGTATTGCGAATTGGCCTGCAGCGCAGAGCTTCGAACCAAATATTCAAAAAGACTTTGAAGAGTTTGAACAGTTGGTAACGGAAGTTCGCAACGTTCGGAAGAAGCAAAACCTACCGAACAAAGAAGCCTTGGTTGTTTCCTTCATGAAAACAGAAAACAGAAATGCTTCTTTCGATGCGGCGTTCACACATTTGTGTCATATCTCTGAATTGAATGAAGTGTCAGAAAAGATGAATCCTTCGTTCAACTTCATGGTAAACGGCGTTGAGTATTTCATACCATACACAGCGTCTGTAGACGTTGAAGCGGAGCAAGCGAAAATGAAAGAAGAGTTGACTTATCTCGAAGGATTCTTGAAGTCTGTTGAGGCGAAATTGACGAACGAACGATTCGTAAACAACGCACCGGCTGCCGTTTTAGACGGAGAAAGGAAAAAGCAATCAGACGCGTTGAGCAAGATCGCCGCGATTAAAGAACAGCTCGGACAATAGAAATTATTTTTTTTGTGTTGAAATGAAATCGCGAACGATTTTCTTTTCAGCGAAAGCTCGGTTCCAACTGTCGTGTTTGACATCTGGAAAAGAAATGAGGTGAGCATTCGTGTTCACCTTTTTTGTTGCCTTCACCATTCGAACTGAATTCTCAAAAGGCACTACGTTATCGGCTTCGCCATGAAAAGCCCACACTGCGGTTTGCGTATTGTTCTTCGTTTGTGCAATATCTCCGCCGCCGCAAACCGGCATTGCTGAAGCAAAGCGATACGGCTGTCGCGCAATGTATTCCCACGTACCATATCCGCCCATGCTCAGTCCTACAATGTACATGCGCGTGGTATCAATCATTGTGGAATTTGCTACCAATGAGTCAATGCCATGCATAAGAACCTCCATAGGCCATGTCGGATTTTTTTTCATGGTATGAACAACAGCCTTCCAATCGACATCGGTCCAGCGCTGGTCGCTCGGACATTGCGGTGCCCACAAAACATAGTGCTCCAATCCTGCAGACTTTAGCGTTTGCATGAGCACAGGTAAACCCACTTTCGTTTGCGCAACATTGTCGCTTCCGCGCTCTCCCGCGCCATGTAAAAACAGGATAAACGGCAATCGCGCTTCATAATCTCCCTTCACCACATACTCTTTCAATGGTAATTTCTTTCCATTTGAAACAAGGAATTTCTCCTGTTGCGCTTGGGTTTCAGCAAGGATAAGCAAACATATAACTAGAAAAAGGCCTCTCATAGAAATGAAATTTTTGAATGGATATGACGCTCAAAGATAGCACGCTCACAGACCAACAGGACTTCGCCTTTCGTTTGAAAAAGAAAACAACAGTTATGAAAACGACTCGCACCCTTTTCAAAACACTCGATGAAGTGGTTTTTGAAACACGAAACAAAATGTATGGAGCTTATACGCTTCGCAAGAATTACGGACGCAGAACGTTGCTCTCCACTGCCATAGGAATATGCATGGTTTCCGGATTCCTCTTCGCGCTAACCCTTTCCAACAAAGCCATTGAGAAAAAAGCACCGGAAGTGCAGATGTCACAATTGGCGACGGTTCGTTTGGACGAGATAAAAATTCAACCTAAAAAAGAACCGAAGAAACAATCTCTCGTGCAGAAAGCACAGGGAGGCGTCGCAGAAAACCGCACGTTGACTATTGTAGATAACACTTCCAAAAAAACCAATATCTTCTCACGTTTTGGAGGAATTGGCCTTGGCGGCGACGACGACGATTTCTTCGGATTTCCTGAAGAACCCAATTTCACTGTGGACACCACAACGGTGAAAAAGAAAAAAAATAACAATTTCAAAACATTCGCTCAATTCATGCCCGAATATCCTGGCGGAATTTCTGAACTTTATGCATTTCTTCAAGAAAACATCTATTATCCAGAACGCATGAAAAACCTCGGAATAGAGGGCACTGTCTACGTTTCTTTCGTTATTGAAGAAGACGGAAGCATATCCAGAGTGGGCATTGAACGTGGCATTGACAATGGCGAAGAGTTGAACAAAATAGCCATAAAAGCCATTCAAAAAATGCCGAATTGGATCCCTGGACGTAGCGGAAATACGTCCGTGGCTGTAAAACAAACTATTCCTATTCAATTTTCACTCGTAAACGATTAAATTTGCACCCTATGCTAAAAAAGCCGTTGCTCATTAGTCAGATTATTATGGTAGGAGTATTCATTGGAATGGCCATCTTTTGTGTGGCCTCCAATGCGTTAGACAACACCTTGCCGGGCCAAAAAAAATATTGGTTTGCAGTGGTGCTCTTGTTGTATGCTGCCTTGCGCGCAAGAAGAATTGTCAAAGCGTGGAAGGGACTTAACGCTGAGGACACCACATTATGAAAAAATTATTCTTTCTATTCCTCGTCGGCGCTTTCCTTGGTAGCTGCGGCAACTACGACACATCAGCAGAAGGCATTTCATCGGGTGAATTGAAAATTGGAGTCGATGAGAGTTACAGCCTCATGATTCAATCGCAGATTCCGGTTTATCAGCAGATTTACGACAAGGCGAAAATCAATCCTACCTATTCTACTGAAGAAAATATCATTCGCTTATTGTTGGCAGATAGCATTCAAGCTGCAATAATTAACCGCCCTCTTTCACAAGCTGAATTAGATTTCTTTGCTTCGAAACAACGCATTCCTGAATCTGTGAAAATTGCTACAGATGCCATTGCAATTATTATTCATCAGGAAAATCAAGATTCTGTTTTAACCCTTGATCAAGCGAAACAAGTTCTAGGCGGACAAATTACCAACTGGAATCAGATTAACCCTTCCAACAAAAACGGAGACATTCAAATCATCTTCGATCACAACGGATCGTGCAATGCGCGTTTCGTGCAGGAGAGTTTTTTGAATGATGGCGGAATGCCTGCTAACTTCTTTGCCATGGACAGCACAGCTGCTGTGATTAACTACGTTCACGACAATCCGGGTGCCATTGGAATTATATCAGTTAGTTGGATTACTGATCCAGAAGACAAGGTTACCAAGGCTTTCAGAGATAAAATTGATGTTGTTGGAATTTTAAACAACACCTTAACCGATCACCCCGAGCGTGTGAGATATCCTTTCCAAGCCTATGTCTTCGACAAGAGCTATCCATTTACCCGAGATGTCTATGCTATCCGCACAGGGTTGAAGGGAACCGTGGGAACAGGATTCATTTCTTTCTTGAACGGAGAGAAGGGCCAATTGATCATTCACAAAATGGGCATGGTTGCTGCAACGTCGCCCACAAGAGTTATTCGAATTAAAGACTAAACCTGAAATAAGTAAACATGAATATGAAGAACCTATTCACAATCCTTGTAGCCAATGTGCTACTTCTTTCGTGCACAGCACAAAAAAACGCTCCACTGGAACTCAATCCAGCATTCGACCCTATCCGCACTTCAACATTGAATGAGCGCTATGAAAAAGCACTTCGTGATTTGGCTGGAATGCCCAACAGCGCAGAGAAATTCGCGGTTGACGGATATAACTACTTAGAATGGGCAGTAGATGAAAAATTAATTGACCCCCTTAAAACTGCCGAAGCCAAAGGAGCCTTCTATGCAGGTTTGCTGGCAGACTCCCTTTTCCCTCTGAACTACGTTGGATTGGGACAAATTGAATTGCGTGAAGGAAACGGAGGAAAGGCAGATACCTACTTCGCTAAAGCGCGCAGCATTGTTGACAACAAGAAATTCAAAGCGTCTAAAGATTTAAAGTACACCACCTACATTGCTATTGCCGCAGCAAACATTGCTGAAACCTCAAAGAATCTCAATGCTGCAAAAACCGTTTTAGACGCCTTAGCTGAAGTTGAAATTACAAATCAAAACATCGTATTGCAGCTTGGATTAACGCTTGGAGACTACAATAGTTTTAAAGAAATCAACGACCAGTCGAAAGCCATTACACAATACAACAAGTGCTTGGAAATTGACCCGAAATATGTTCCTGCCTTGTACCGCAAAGCCAAATTATACCGCGGTGCGAAAAACAATGACGAAGCGTTGAAATTCTTCAACGAAGCAATCGCAACTGATCCAACCTTCGCACCTTCTTACCGCGAAAAGGCAGAGCTTTTAAAAGATTACGCACGTTTTGAAGAGGCTATTTCAGCTTACGCAAAATACTTAGAGTTAAACAATTCTTGTCGTGTTCAACAACGTTATGCCTCGTTCTTTTATTTAACGAAAAACTATGAGCGTGCAATCTACGAAGTAACCGCAACTATGCCTTGTAATCCTGATAACCATACTTTAAATCGCGTACTCGGATATTCATATTTGGAAACGAAAAACTTCGAAGAAGCTAAAAAATACATGGATATTTATTTTGCGAGACAAGACGTGAAAATCCACGACGCTACTGACTATGCTAACTACAGCAAAATTTGCTTGGGATTGGGTCAAGACAGTTTAGGAATTGTATACTTGGAAAAAGCCATTGAGCTCTTCCCGGAATACACCGAGGGTTACAATGAAATTGCAACGATCTATACCAACAAAGCCATTGCTTCTAAAGGAAAAGAAAACGAAGCTCTTCGCATTAAGCTATACAGCCAAGCAGCCAACTGGTACGAAAAGAAAATGGTGAAGTTGGGCGCAGACCCGAAAGACCAATTCATTCAAGGGCAGATGTTCTATTTCTCGCAACAGTATGTATTGGCAGACACGACATTCCGCAGAAGCTCTGTTCGCTATCCAGAGGCGTGGTTCTGGGTTGCAAAATCTCAAAATAAAATTGACCTTGCGGCAGTAACAGAAACTAGCCCTGCACAAGGATTGGCAAAGCCGTTCTACGAGAAAGGAATTATTTTAGTTGGACAAGATCCTGCAATCATTGAAAAGAACAAAAAGAACTTAGCCGAGGCATACCAATACCTTGGTTTGTACTACGGAAACATGGGCGACATCAACTGCTCTAAGTCTGCATGGAACCAGGTTCTTCAATTGGAACCAACAAATAAATTTGCTAACCAACTCTTGGTTACGCCAGAAACATTAGACCCCGAATTGGTTGCAGCACCTGGCGATTGTCAGTTGGTTGTGTATCCTGAAATTCCAAAGGAAGAAACTGAAGGAAACTAATTTCAACTTTCGGAAGAAGCAAGTGTTCACTTTCTTCTTTTAATAACTCCCAATACTTCCTGAAAAGGAGAGCATTGGGAGTTTATTTTTGAAGTACAATTTGTACTATGGAAAACTCAATGCGATTGAAAGAACTTTCAGAGGAACTTCACACCAACATTAACGAGCTGCTTTCCGGCAATATGTCGCCGGAACAAACGCAACACTTGGTTGAATTATGCAGCGAGCTCTACGAAAAACTTATTGTTCTTCGCTTCAAAGCATTTTCGGAACCAAGCACTCCCGCAGAAAAAATGCAGGCCGTGTTGGAAAATGTCGAGCCTATAAAAATTGATACAACACCTTCTCCAACACCGATTGATTTGGTGAAGCAGGTGAATTTGATTGATGCGAT
>CAMCUG010000019.1 GCA_945878835.1 Chryseobacterium gleum
CTTCGAACTATCTAACCACGCACTATTGCTTAACCAATGAAGTGTGTACATTCCTGAGCTGAGCGAAGAAATATTTATTTCAATGGTATTGCTTGAAGAAGCGAAGAGAAAAATATTTTCTCTCAAGACTTCTCTGCCTTGCATGTCTATGATGACAATTTCATTCTGATTGTTCGGAATGTAGTTTTCTGGAAATGTGAATGAGAGATTCACAACATCGGTTGCCGGATTTGGAAAAATGGTGATTGTGTTTTCTAAGCCAACTACAATTTCTTCAACGTTCGCATATTGGCATCCGGGCTCTAGGCAACCCATAGAATCTACTTTGAAAATCCAAGGGGTAGCTAATAGTGGATTAGGATCATTGTAACCTTGGTTGATATAGCCGCAACATACAATTCCGTCACCTGAAGTTAATTTTGCATCTGTTATAAAATGAGATGCAGAAGCGTAAGATTGATTGGGTGGTGGAGAATCATAATACGTATAGTAATGTGACCAAACACTATCCCTTTCCGCATTAATTTTTAAGATTGTCCCAACTCGTTGTTTGAAAACCGGCATTTGTTCGGGATAAATAATTATTACGTTGTCTGAAACCATTAAATAACCATCATCGCTCGTGTTTAAAGCCAAAGTAAAATCTCCTTGCTGAGTTTGTAAATAATTTTTCTGAGGACCAACTTCAATTAAACTCCCACTTTCCGCTTGCTGAATAATTGCGGAAAACATATACCCCATAAAAGGTGGATTAACATATTCTTCATTCGTTAATCTGCCCAATAGTAAAATTTCCCCGTTAGATTTTTCGAAGACTTGAGCAGCTTCTCCAGAACATTGCCCACCAAAAACCAATCGTCCTTCCTCATTTCCGTCACTATCTACTTTTAGCACTACAACATCACTATTCAAGTACCAACCGTCGCAACATTCACCTATATTTGGTGTATAGCCGGTCAGCCAATAACCATTATCGCTAGACTTAGTAACATTTCTAATATTAGCCACCTGATTATACTCCTTGTGCCAAATAATATTACCTAGTGGACCTATTTTCATTAATGAACCGCTGGCCTGTTGATTTGTTTGAACAGAAGACGAATCTTGATACCAACCAGCTGACATGTAGGTTGAATCTTCAAGATTTTCAATAACTTGACAAAATCCGAATCTATCAGGCCCCTCGTTTATTACAAATTTCCAAAGCAAATAACCGAATTTATTTATTCCAACGAGATAATTTATTTCTTCGGCAATTTCTCCCCAACCGACGCTTGTTGTATGTATACTGACTATTTCATTCAAATGATTAAGACACATTCCTCCGTGACTTGGAGAATAATAATAAAACCAATTCTCATTTAAATCAATGGTGTCGTTATCATACCTATTCCAAAACATTACTTCGCCTGAATTATTAGTTTTGTAACTAAAACCTCTTCTGTAATTGCTCGATGAATCTGGATTGCAGAGAATACCCTCACCAAATACTATATATCCATCGTAAAAATTTGGTGTAGTATCCACTATAAAAATGTTCGCAAGATAGCCTTGAGCAAGGTAGTTAAAGGGCGGCTCTTGACAACTTACTGGATGAGCTTGATTGAATGTTGGCCACTGGGAAAAAGTTAATATCTGAATCAGGCAAAAAATGCAAGTGACGGATATTTTTATAATCATAAATTGACGGCAACTGCTTTTTTTTCTCATGGAATTAAATTCGCTCATTTATTTAATAATTACCAGTTTCATGCTTTCCACTATTTTTTGATAAGCAACTAATTGTAAGACATAAATTCCAGATTTATAGTTTTCAAGTGTAAGCTCAGATAAGCCCGAGGAATTCGGTTTTAATATTTGAATTAATCTACCCTCAGGATCGAATATTTGAATTTCAGCATTGTCTTCCGCTTCTATGGGGTAATGAATCCATGTTTTCTCTTGAGCTGGATTAGGACTTGCACCTAACAATGGAATTTTTTTATTGTTTGAACCGTTATTTATATTTAGAGATCTTTGTTGAACGGGAAAATTAGGCTCTGGCTCACTTATGTTTTCGCTTAATTCATTCAAAATCCCCTTTGCAATTCCAAAAGATAAATCAACTTCAATTTCTGCAATGCTTTTTAGTACTGCAATTTGAGCTGAATCAGCTAGAATCCACTCTCCTGAAAGGTCATTTTCAATGGTTAGAATATTTGCTAAACTCGATAGAAGAGGTTGCTCTGAAATTAAAGCAAACGCACCATTGTAATCACCATTTGCTGAAAGATACATCGCACGCTCACGCATATGAACCAAACTTGGATGATTTTCAATTTGAGCGAGATAAGGACTATGATAAATAACCTGGTCAATTTCCAATGCTGGATCAGAATAGTAATTCATTCCCTCGTGGGCAAGGGATTGTATTAACTGATCGCGCTGCGTGGCTAAACCGGTTATATTCATTTCTAGTAGTGTTCGTAAACTAGCTCCTGAATCAGCTTGATATAAGAATCCCAAAAAGAATTCGTTCAGAATGTTCGCATTTTGAATTTCAACAAGGACTTCTTTCTTCAGCGGACTATTTGCAAGAAACACCTCTGTTAAATGCCAAGGATTAAGTCGACTAGAATTAACGATTACCTGATGAAGCACTTCATCGCTTAACGGGAAACGCTGCATAAGCAAATTGCGGTAGAATTGACTTTCATGAGGAAAAGATTCATTTAACACTTCAATTGTATTAAGAGTCTCGTTTTTGTCGACAATCATTTTATAAGAAACCTTTGCAAGATTCAACTCATTATTGATCTCGGCAATTTGCGTTTCAGTTGCAACAATAACCCCAGGACCAGGACTAACTCCTCCATTTGAAAAATGATTTGGGCAATCTGTTTCACTATAATTTCCATAGGATTCTAGAGGAGCCACCGTTAATAATTGAATTCCATTGACATTACTCGTTCCTCCGCAGTCCGGAATTGCATTTTCATCAGTATTACACCAATAAGCGATGTGGTAGATATTATTTGCATCACAAACAAAATCTTGCACTGTGGCGGTACAATTGTCTGCGCTAAATCTATTCCCAGCGGGAATGATATTAATATTCGGATCGCTATATTCTGTACCTTGATTACCACCTTGCACCCATCGCATGCTTGTATTGCTAGCTCGAAAAATATCTGTTCGTCCATTTGTATAGGTATTACATAACAGCTGAAGTCCTGTTTGATCAGATTGCGTATCAGGAGTTGAATCTACATTTTGAACATAGTCAATATTGTTTCCTGTCACATAAGTTCCCAATCGCATTTCATCAAAATCGTTGTTTCGAATTTCGTTAGATTCATCACCACTATTATGTACCCAAATACCCATGGCACACGGGTAGGTATCGCTAACATTTGCATCGTTGGAACCATCAAAAAAATTCTGCTCAACAACATAACCCGTGCTGTTTGAAAGATAAATACCTCGCTCAACAGTATTATTAGATGTGAATCCAGCAGCATCTGGTAACGTGAAATTATTTAAATAGATTTGCACGTTGTCCGTATTGTTATTTACAATACCATACAGACAATATTGGAATTCATTTTTCGCACACTTGTAAAAAGACCTTAAATTATTAAAACCATAACTGTGTATTCCGTAAGTTAGTTTATAGAATGAAGTTGAATTATCTGCTGCACTCATGCTCCAAGGATCGTTAGAGCCTATTACTTGAAAGCTCGAAGAATAAGAAAATATACCTCTTCCACGATGCAACCAGTCATATGTGCTAATATCTGTTTTGTTCATAAATGAGCAATTCCTAAATTGAATTTTATCCACCCGATTTAAATAAACATGATTTTCTGGTGATAAATTGTTGTTATTCAAGTGTTCATCAGTAACAAACGTACACGAATTGAAGTAGGATTTATTTTGAATGTAATTCACTCCCGATTGGTAATGATATTTTCTAAACATTACATCATTTTGATTATTTTTAAAATCGGTATTTGATGCACGAACTATTCCTCCAGCATTATTTGCTACGTTGCCGCCAACGTCAATTCCAATCATTGCATTTTCAATGACAGAGTTAGATAAATTTAAATAACCCTGATCACCACCTGAAACAGGCAATTGATCAATGGAGTTAGCAGCATTCGTTGTTCCCAACAAATCAACCCCCGGCCACATTATGTCTTCACAGCTTAAAGAAGTCCATGTGGTTCCATGTAAATAAACTGAAGCACCTTTCTCAATGATTAAGTCAGCATCTTCATCGAATTCAAAGACCATATTATTGATGGTGGTATGAGAGCCAGTTGTAAATATCAAATCACTTGTGATTCTGATAGGGGAACTTTGATTTTCAAAAGGGTTGTTTCCGTCTGTCCAAACACCATCATTGGAGCTTGTGATTACGGGCACTTGAGGAAAATAGACTTCTGTAAAATCATGACAGCATTCGGCAGCTTCAAGGAAGGTTTGAAGAATTTGTCCATTGCAATTCTGAACTTGAAGCGAATATTGCAAGCTATTATTTATTCCATTGAAAAAAGAATTCGGGGTAGTTTCGGAGTCCCAAAGAACATCACTCAAAGCCGCATTTGGTGGGTTATTAGGGAAACTTATCTTTTTTATCCCTGTTGAAGTAGATGCGTAAATAACTGAATTACCATTCTCATCAGTTTGACCTTCAAGTTCGGAATAAGCGAATTCAGTAAGTAATCCAGGAAAAGGATAACTTACGGCGAGACTAGTCATGTCGACTACACCCAATTCGGGGGCATTATTCTTCGTAAACCACAACTTGCTACCATCTGGTGAAAATTCAATGCTTGTTACCAAACTGGTTTCATTGTCTTGATTTCCTAAGACAACTAAATTCGAGTTGGAAATATAGCCAGTTGTCGAAAGTTCACTTATAGAAATGGAGTTACTTGTAGCTTGTTCCGGTGTGTCGCAATCTTTTGTAATTGCTGCTAACCTATAACTCTGTGCTGAAGGAAAAGCTTCTACTGCACCATAATAATAGCCTATCCCCCAATGATTATTTGATAGCTCACATGATGCTATCTCGGCAATGTTAGAATCAGTTATATTAAATACCCTTACTCCATCATCTCTCCCTGAAAGTATAAGTAATTTATGATTAGAAGACACTTCAATGAGTTCCATCGAATGATAATCCATTTTCAAATCTGTATAGTCCGTTAGCTGAAGAAACGTATTCTGAAAGAAAGGTATTGCCGCATAATTATAATTCAATGCAAAGAAGTAATTCAAACTGCCATTAAGTTGTATGTTATTGATTGCGCTACTTACGAGGCAACCAAGTCTATTAGGATCTTCTGGAAAATTCAAGTTTGGAAGAGTAAAATCAAGTATTGAAGCCACAACAAGCATTGTCGTTGATTGCTGGTATCTAGTCGCCGTGAAAATATAGAACTTATCACAATAGCCAGGAACATTAGTTATAATAATGTCATTGAAGTCTAACGGTAATTGATTTGGATGATCAATATCGAAATCTAGTTCATTGAGAAAATCAACTCCTCTCGCAATCACAAACCCTTCGCTATCGTATATATTCCCATCAACAATAAAGAAGAGCAAATTACCTTGATTATCAAACTGACAATTTTGACCTTTGTTTGGAATTTGACCTGTGTAATGCAAATTTGTATCTAGCCCTGGCTGCGGAAGATTGGAAGTGGTGATTCCAGTTTCAGAAAAATGAATCAATTTATTTCCATATATCCACAGAGGACTCTGAGATGAGACAGAAACAACAAATGACACACAAAAAGAAACTGAAACAATTAAACGAACAAGTAGCTTAGATTTCATGACGAAATGTTTAAATTATTATTGAATGCGAGTAAAATAAAATTGATTAAACAACTCGACATCAAAACAACTAAACCCTTCCGACAAACACAATACGTGTTATTACCTATATTTTTTGAAGTACGATTAGCATTGCTCCGCTACCTCGGAAAAAGCTCGAGAATGTTATGCTGAACAGCGAAATTGACCAACTCCGCTTGGTTCTTACATTGCGTTTTCTTACTAATATTTTCACGATGTTTGTTAACTGTGCCAAGAGCAATATTTGCTTTAACAGCTATTTCTTCCGATTTTAACCCTTGTGCAATTAAACTGGTAATGTACTGTTCGCGAAGGGTAAGAATAAAATGCGTTTTCTTACCTGAAATAAACTGCTTGTACTTTTGTTCCGTTAGATGTTTGTTAAACACCATCTTCTTTTTGTGAGCTGAATCAACAGCGCTCTTGATTTCAATGACATTGGCCTCCTTAGACAAGTATGCGAAAACACCAAGTTTTACCATAAGCTCAATCATGTAATTTCGGGTGTTCATGCTCAGAATAATAGATGAAACATTCGGATATTTTTGCTTCAACACTTCCAAGGTACTCTCCCCACCTTTCACGGGCATTTGAATATCCATGATAGCCACATCGCAGGGATATTTCTTCAGATAGTTCAGAAAGTCTGAACCATTGCCGAAAACGCCAATCACTTCAAATCGCTCTTGACGATCTTCGTAAAGCATGTTCCGAAGTCCTTCACGAACAATGGTGTGATCATCAACAATAGCAACTTTAATGGGTTGAATCATTTTTTTGGCAACGGAATTAAAAAGTTAATACTCGTGAGTTTATTGAAAACATGTTCAATGCTAATAACACCTCCTACTATAAGTATACGATTCAACATAGAACTGCAACCTTTTCCTTGCCCTTTACGCGCCTCTTCCATAAACTCATCCTGTGAAAAATGTGAACCGTCGTGCGTAAGGGAGATGCTTAATTTTTTATTTTCAATTTGAATCATGCATTCCATTTTTTCCGGACACGAATGATTTACAATATTATTCAAAGCTTCGCTAACCGCTCGGTATATGCTCAATTCATCGAGCAAATTAAATGAAATTTTGTCTTCAATTTCTGAATGGAAATCAACTTGCAATCTTTCAGAAGCCAAGTCCATGAAATTACTTTCAATCGATTTCAGCAAACCAAATTTCTTAATTTGAGAGGGGAATATGAGGCTGGAGTAATTTCGAATATCTGCGGACAAATCAAAGACTTTTTCTGTTATACTCTCCAGTTGAATCCGTGTGAATGAATAAGATTCCTGTTCATTTCCAATGGGTTGTATTTGCCTCAATATAATTCCCAACTGCGGACCGAAATCGTCATGTAAATTCTCAGAGAGAACCTCGCGCTCTTTCTCTTGCGCTTCAACTATGGCGCGTTGCATAGTTGCTTGGAATTCGGTTTGCATTTTAATTTTGGAAATATACAATTTCGCGAGTATCCAAATAACAACAACCAAAAGGATGCTTATCAAAAATGAAAAGATCGAAGCAAAGACGTAAATCTCATTTACTTGTATCATAATTCATTTTTTTGCTTGAAAAAAGAAAAAGGTAAATAGAGAATCACGAATGATGTTGCTTCCAATAGCCACTCCTATGCGCATTTGGTGAAAGTACTCAGGAAACTCTGTCGAATCATCTATGTTCGTGATCATCTCAGGAATCAACATAGATGACATAAAGAAGAAAATTGCAAGTATGGGCCAAACATAAAAGTCTATTTTCAAAGAACCCATCGAAGTGTTCGATATCAAGATAAAAAGAGTGTGCAATGCGAGCAAACACAAAAACGAACTTGATAATAATTTAACATAGTCATTTTGTATTAAAAAACTACTAGATATGCAATAAGTAATTTGGTAAAGGGATAATAAAACACATAATGCAATTAGTATTTTTTTCGATTTATAAGAGATATGACTGACTCTTGTAAGAATGAATACAGCCAACATTCTTTCTATGATTTGATAGAAATTTGATATGGGATTTGTATTTAATCCCGAATTAGCAAGCCATAATGAAATTACGTCTGCCGAAAATGAGAAAAAAACAAGAATAGCAATCAATATATTGATTCTATTTTTGCCTAATTTGTTACTATAATAAAAGAATACTAATAAAGGGAAGAAGTGAAAAGCAACTGCAGAATAAACTATAATGCTCATTAAATATCTGAGTTTAATGCATTCGGTTTACCACACTCCGGTGGACAATTACCTAAATAGTCAACAATAACTCCTTGAGACAAATCATCACCATTAGCATCTATACCAACCAATACGAGTTGTTTCTCCCCTTTGTTGTTCATTGCATAGTACAATCGAATTCCCATGCATCCTGTTTGATTCAAAATGGCATTAACTAGATTTTTTCCAACTGCATGCCCAATGGTTTCACCAACGTTAATTGTCGCGCGGTAGTTCGCGGTCATTTCAGCACCTTGTGCAAGTGTAATTACAGCTCCTTCGTTTCCTGTGAATGTCATGGTAGTTTTGTTTTAATGGTTTCTTCAAAAATAGGGAAGGAGTTCAACAATAAAAGTTCACTTGTGATTATTTCACTTTAACATGCGAACTGCAATTTCGATTAGCACACTGAAAAACAGCGATTTGTTTTACAACTAGGGTTCAGGGCATTCCTTAAAAATACGTATAAGTACGTATGTGAAAAATTCAACCGCCCGATTTTTTTGGGAATCACTGATTTCGATTCGTGAATTGTGGCTGAGAAAAAGTACGCGGTAATGCGTATTGCTATTCCATTGGACTTGCATTTGCTTTGAACCTGCTTAAAAAACAATTTATTTCTAGAAAAAAACTACTGTGCTTTACAAGAAAAGAAATCAAAACAAAAAAGGAAATAACAAACAATTAAAGGTTTATGAATTACAAGTATTTACTCCTGCTACTAGCAATAACGCTCATGCATAATCGTTCAGCCGAAATCTTTGCTCAACAAAGTGAAGAATTATTCTTTGAGAATTATGCCTCCTTCGCAACACAAGAAATGTACTACAAGAGTTCATTAATCAAAGGCAGTGATGGATATATCTACAGTTGCGGCGCAACCCTGAATGCACAAGGTAATTACGACATGATTTTATCTAAACTTACATCTGCAAATGAACTCGTGTGGAATGCTGTATATGCCGGTACCAGCGGTGGTGATGATTTCGCATCAGATCTTGTTCAAGATTCACAAGGTAACATCATTATTACAGGAGCAGAGTATATTTCAGTTGGAAATTACAATGCCGTTACAATAAAATATTCACCAACAGGTAGCTTAATTTGGCAACAGAGTTACAATGGGGCAGGAAATTCCTACGATGGTGGTATTAGCTTATCAATTGATCAGACAAATAATTTGTATATCGTTGGATCTACATTCGGCTCTAGTACTCAAAGTAATTTCCTCACTATTAAATATAACTCATCAGGTACACAGTTATGGACTTCGACTTGGGATGGAATTGGATTAAATGATTTAGGGACGAAAATTGCGATTAATGGAAATCAAGTAGCACTTGTTGGCGTTTCTCAGCAGTCAGCTAGCAGCTGGAAAATGGCTGCGATTTATTTTCAACCACAAACAGGTGCGTTTCTAGGTTCCAGATTAAGTGGTGGAAATACAGCCGGAATAAATCGAGTTTCTGATGTAGCTATAGACGCAAATGATAACACCTACATCATTGGTTCTGCCAAAAATTCTGGACAAGGATTGGACGTTAAGGTTTTAAAACTTTCAGCGAGCTATGACATTATATGGCAGCAAAGTGTTAATGGGTCGGCAAATACCGACGATGAAGGATTGGGATTGGAGCTAACTTCGAACGGTGATGTAGTTGTTTGTGGTTATTTGACTAACGACGGAACTGGAAAGGATGTTTTCGCGAGCAAACTGAATGGAATAACCGGAAATACAATTTGGTCAGCGCATTATGACGAAGAAGGATTTGATGATAAGGGAGTAGATTTAAAATTAGAAAATGATGAAGAGCCAATAATCTGTTGTAGTTCATTTAAATTGCAGAATATTGACTTTCTTCTTTTAAAATATTCTGGCATAGATGGAAATCTAATAGCCAAGGCAAGATGGAACGGAGATTCAAACTTAAACGACTCTCCAGTAAGCATAGCAATTGACAACAGTGACAACAGTATCTATGTTGTTGGACAAAGTGAAGTAACTGAAGGCAAATTCAAATATGTAAATACAAAGTGGCTTCTGCATGACCTGTACTTACCGATAAACGTAATTAATGAATGTGGCGTTAATGGTTACATTCAAAATAGAGGACAAATTAGAAATGTTGATTTCACAAGCAATGAAGACATTGAATTTTATTCTATTAAGAATCACATTGGAATCTACTTGGAACAGACAAATATTGCCTATCAAATTGCAACCATAAACGAGTTGGATTCTGTAATAACAGATTTGTATCGTGTTGACTTAACATTCGACAAGGGCAATAACGACTCGAAACTTTACCCAATATCTGAAAAAGACGAATTCTATAATTTCTATCTTGCCCACATGGCCGGTAAAGCAGAAAGAACATCTGCTTTCAGAGGAGTTGTGAAATATGATGTGTACGACCAAATTGACATGCTCTTTTCATGCGGTACCAGTGGCTACAAAAACTACCTCGTAGCAAGACCAGGATCAAACCTCTCAAATTTTGGCTTTTCCTTTGAAGGCCAAAGTTCAATATCAATGGATAATTCAGGAAATCTTATAATTGGAATGGGGGCAGAAAACCTAACTCAACTAGCCCCATTGGCCTATTCACTTGATGAAACTTCGGGAGAGCTTACTTTATTAAGTTGGCAACCAACATATTCAATAACTGATAATATTGTTAAACTCGCATCAATACAACCTTATAACGGCGTTTTAGTTATAACGTTTGAACAAGCTTCCTCGGAAATTCAAACCGTCGAGTCAGTAGGGAATTTAGATTGGAGCACGTTTATTGGTAATAATGGTGAAGATCAATCTCTTGATGTGGTTGCAGATGCGAATGAAAATGTCTGGGTTGTAGGTGAGGAGGCTAGTTTTCCCTTCTCTGGAAATATCGGTTCAGCAACCATTAATATTGGCTTTCAGTTCTTAGGTGATGCTTATGTAGCAAAATTTACTGATAATTGCCGACTTCAATACATGACTGTTTGGGGAGGGAATAACTACGACCGAGCCTATAGCGTTGACTTGGGAGAAAACAACCAAATATATGTTGTTGGTGCAACACAAAGTGATAACATAACTGGTTGGGGTCCAAACGGCATTGATTACAACTTTTTCCAAGGAGGATTTGGCGATGGTTTTTATTTGAAGCTAGATGTTAGTGGTATTGTGCTAGTCGATAGTTACATAGGAGGGGCGGGAATAGACGTGTGCACAGGAGTTTCCTTTAGATCTAATTTAGACGGAAGCAAAGAAGTCTGGATAGCCGGGTATGCTAACAACAATCAAAATTTTCCAATCAGCCCAAATTCAAATTTATTCGGTGCTTATTCAGGAATGTATGATGGATTTGTACTAAGGCTGAACGGTATCACAGATCAACTTATGTTAGGAAGATGGGTTGGAAGCCAGGAAAATGATTTTATTACAGATATAGATGACACACCAGGTGGTCCTATGTTTATTGGAATTACAAAAGCCGAGAGTTACTCTACTTCGCAAAATATGCCTCCTACAGACGGGAAATTCCCTAACTACACGCAAAATCAAGGTTTTCATCACCCCTGGTTTGATACGTCACAATCAGATCTTGGAAACTACTTTTTAGGAAGAATTGACAATACCACAAACACGCTAAATTGGACAACCTCTTTCGGAGCTGCACCTATGTATCTAATTAGCGAAAGTAAACCTTGTATTGCAATTAAAAACTTTGGTTTGACTACTGAATCGCCGTCAACAATATACATTTGTGGAACTGTCCGAGAATCAGGCTCAGCGTCGTTTCCTCTCTACTCAAATGCCGGGACATACAACCAAAATGAATCTGGCGGCAATGATGATGCTTTTATTGCATCCTTCAGGGCTGCAGGCAGCGGGACCATTCAGCAAGTTTGGTGTAGTTTTTTTGGTGGTCTGACAAATGAAAATGCATTTGGTCTTGCAATAGATAAAAATAGCAATGTTTTTATGACAGGGTGGTTTGCTGGGGCTAACCTTCAACTTTCAAACGACGGTTGCCAAGTCCCAAGTAATGGAGAATTTCCGATTTGTAATTATAGCGGCGCAAACTACATGGAAACCGACAATTTGAATTCATCTCTAAAAAGAACGTTTATTGCTAGTTTTGATCAGTATTCTAATATTCTATGGAGTACGGAATTTGGAAGTGGAGATTTTAACACTGGTCGCTCGCTTGCTGTAGGTTCTGACAAACTATTTTTAACAGGAATATCAAGTAACACCTGGAGCATTTTGGAATTTGACCCCAACAGTACCTTAGATTATTTTCAAAATACTATTTCGGGAATACAAGATGGAACCATAGCTAGATTTGACATTCCGATAATTACTGGCGTGGAAGAAATGAATGCTGAAGTAAATTCAAGTTTTGCAATAAACCTTTATCCAAATCCGGCGAACAATATTTTACACGTATCATTAGCTAATCCGGCAGCGAATGTTAGCTTTAAAATTTTCAACTCGGTTGGACAAATTGTAGATTCTAAAACCTTCAACACTGGTGCTGAAAATCTGAATGTGGACATTTCCAAATTAAATTCAGGAGTTTACAGAATTGTTTTTTCATTGAACAACAATAATACTGTCTCATGTGGATTTATAAAAGAATAGCGCTTGTCTTCTCATTTTCTCTAATCTCGTTAGCCCACCACGGACAATTGTGGTTGGATCTGGATTCAGGATTTAGATGTGGCCCTCATTTTTCTTATGTGTATCAACTACTCCCCGACAATGAAAATAAAACAATTACTGTTGGGGGTTGGTTGACTACACTCGATTGTGAAGAGCTATATGTACCGGCCACATGGGATGGAATTTCATGGAGTGAGTTGGGTGAGAAATCTGATTACGACATGATTTTCGATCCGCTTATGAAATACAATGAGAAAATATACGCGGGCAATCATTACTTTGGGACGGATAAAAATTCATTAGTCCTTTTCAGTGAACAGCAGTGGGACACTATTCCAGTTGGTTTTTATCCAAGTCTTATTACAGATTTTATTGAGTACAATGATTTATTGTATGCAACTGGTGGGTATTTCATAATTAATGGCGACACCTCAAATCTCGTTTTTCAGTACGACGGAAACCAAGTACAACCGTTGGTAGATTTCTTTGATGAAAACGCAAGAGGTAATTGTCTGGCCTTTTATCACGATACACTTTTTGTTGGAGGCCGTTTTTGGGACTCTCAAAGGAATATCAATCACTTCGCTTCAATCTATGACGGAGATATACACAAAGCTGGACAAGGATTTGGGCTTGATGCTAATGTTGAAGCAATGGTTGTTTACGACAACAAACTATGGCTAGGCGGCACTTTTGATTTAGGATCTTTTGGCAACACGGAGCGCTTACATTTAGCCTATTACGACGGGCATGCTATTTACCCCGCACCGCATCAAACCAACGGGCGTGTGGTGTCCATGGAAGTGTATGAAAATGAGTTGTACCTCGCAGGTTGGTTTTCTGAAATTGATGGAATGGAGTCTCACGGTGTTGCTAAATTGAACCAATTCGGCAGTTTCGCTATTAACCCAGACACAATCTACAATTCATACGACACTCCAGCTTCAACATTCCCAAATGTTGTTAGAGATATTGCAATAATGAACGATACGCTATACATCGCGGGAGACTTTAAAAGAATTGGCTCTTGCGACCATCTCAATTCAATTGCTAAATTGAACAAGTCGTTAACCTGGAAATCCATTCCATTGCAATCTAATTTCATCATATATCCCAATCCAACGCTAGGCGAGCTAGTCCTTGAGACCAATAGCTACTTCAATCAATCGGCTCCCATTCGCATGTATGATTCTTCTGGCCGTTTGGTGTTAGAAGACACCTGGTTACTCGGAGAACGACAGAAAAGAATCTCCTTATCTTCATTCAGTAACGGAGCGTATATCTTGCAATTAGAAACAAACGGAGAAAAGTTGAGTAGGACCATTATTAAGGAGTAGAGGAACTACGTAATTGGAAAATCGAAGGTTTTATTCCTACTTCATAATTGGAACTTCGTTGCTAAATCGTCGAAGACCCTCGTTAAAGACCCTAGCAACAAAGTTGCCCTCGTCCTTCGGACACTCGTTACTTGGTAACATTAGTTGCTCCGCAACATTCGCGCGTCGCGCATTCTTACCTTATTTACAATTGGAACTGGCATAGAACTAAATTTCAAAAAGGATATTCTTACAATTAATACCTTCAGGTCGTGAGTGAAACCGGAGGTATCTGAAAAACATAAAGAGGCAGCTTTGAGAAATTCAACTAAAAATTCAAAAAACCATTACAATTGGAATAATCTAAATGTTTAATCATAAACAACATAGACCAAAATACACGAAATTTACAAAATGAATCAATGGGAAGAAACTGCTATAAAATTACTAACCAAAAGTCTGCATCCAGTTCCTCTAGAACTAAATGAATTAGATTGGAAAAGCGATTTGTCACCGAAAAAAGAACGTTTGGCGCAACATCTTTCTGCGTTTGCTAATCAAGCCAATGGCGGGTATTTAGCTTTTGGATTTGATAATAATGGCAAATCAAAACCAATAGAAAAAACTGAAAT
>CAMCUG010000020.1 GCA_945878835.1 Chryseobacterium gleum
AGTAACCTTGAAACCCCGGAACCTTTTCACCTGGGGCAGTTACTACAACACCCGCAGGTGTTGTAACCAATAAAACGTAATAATAAATACCATCTGACACATCGTTCGGTGCCCAATCGTTTTTGTAATCGTTGCTCTCATAAACCAAATCTCCCCATCTGTTAAAGACTTCTACACTTGCGTTCGCGTAATAAAATAATGCATCTCCAAAATTCAACGTTTGGTTCTCTGTGGTTCCATTTGGCAAAACTATATTCGGCAAGAACACATCACAAGGAAGTGAAATTACTTCATAACTCGAAGTGTTGTTGAAAAAGCAAATAAGTTCCGAAATCGTAACACTATAGTTGAAAGGAGTTAAAGGAATATTCGCATTTGAAAGAAAATTAATTCCTGAGGCGATTGAGTCTCCTGCTGCATTCGACCATACATAAGAATAGTCGGAGTCAATAAAAGGGGCTGTCAACAACAAGTTTTCACCCAAACAAATAGAATCTGTGGCTAATGGCGCGAAGGGCGGAGTCTCAGGAGTGATCAGTTGGATGTTATCGGTGACAGTGCACTGTAAATCATCTATTGGATGCACAGACAAAGTAACTTCTGACGATCCTGTTGCTCCACTGAAAATAGATGACTCATTGCTGGAAACGACAGTGCCACCATTCGCGCTAACCACAGACCAATCGTAGATATAATTTATACCTGCAACTTGTCCCAACAAACTACTGGTTAAGGTATCAGCATCTAAACAATAAGGAATATCTGGGCCTAAATCTAAAACGGGAGGTGCAAAGTAATTCACTCCAATTGTATCGCTGTAGGTACAACCAAAGTTGTCCAAAGCCGAAACGATAATGTAGTAATTCCCTGGTGTTGTGGGATTCAATATCGCTCCTCCACAGTTCGCAACTGTGCTAGTAATTCCAGGACCAGTCCAGGTAATGGAATCACAGGTATATCCGAAAGAAGGAAGGAAGGAAACCAATGGCGGGTACATTGTTGAATCAAAGTTCACCGACCAGTCGAAGATCCATCCGTCATCCGATCCCCACATGTCGCATACTTCCACTATCCAAGCACCATTCAACGGACAACCGATAAGGTTTGTAAAAGGTTGTACAGAATTATACGAACCACTTGGCAAGGTGCCACCTGTGTTCGCAGCCCATGTACCTGCAGTTGCGGTTGGTGACCAATAATAGTCATAACCAACACCAGGAGGATCGGCAGCAGCATTTATATCAACCGGGACGCCGAGGAACGTACCACTTCCGCCTTGCTGGTGAACGATAATGGTTTGACCGTTTGGACAAGTAAATGAAATCACGAGATCGCCCATGAAACTGTGCTCGAAATTGATAAAGAAGTTTTCGAAATCACCTACGCTTTGAATGGTTTGTCCTGCATTAAAACCACCGAACAGTAATGTATCAGAGAAACACTGCGTCTGATCATCTGGGATAAATAAGGCCCCGCCTAAATTCGCTGTTGGAAGAGCCGACCAATACGTTGGATTTATTGAAACAGCTAAGTTTATTTCTTGTCCCAGACAAGCCTGGAAATCATCTGCTGCTATGTTTATAGAAGGATAAGTATCCACTAGAATAAGAGCATCAATCAAATTAATATTTCCGCATCCATTCGTGTCAAGAACCATCAGCTCTACCATGTATGCGCCTGATTCCGTGTACGTGTGCGTAACGATAGGCCAAGAAGACACGTCGGTTATTCCGTCATCGAAATCCCAAGTATGACTTCCCAATACAGTGCCTGGAGCAAAAACAGTTGTCGAGGCGTCAAAGGTGATTGATTCGCCCACACACAAGCGTGTTGGTTGAAAATCGAGTTGATCTGTAGTCACTGCCACAACTGGGGGGTCGCAAGGTATACCGCAAGAAATTTCTGCTCCGAAGCTTCCTACACTCGCATCGGCATCTGAAGTAAATACTACTGTCAAACAGTTTGATGCGTTGCTTGAAGAAATCGTAATACCATTCAAATCAGTTCCGATGTATGTCCCAATCAACGGTGCACTTGCGTCTCCACCATTGAATACAGAAAGCTGGTCACCAGCGCCAAGGTTAAAGAAGCTAAAATCTAAATTAAGCTGTCCAGGAATTGTTGCGTCAGAACATATTACTGAAATCGCTACGATGTTCGGTCCATAGTCTGCTGCACTTAATCCTGGATCGACCAAGAAACCACCACAGCTAGAAATAAAAGGAGTTCCTACAGGATACTCCTGAGCAGCTGCTTGCAAAACGGATAGCGCCGCTACGAAAAGGGAGAATAAAACTTTTTTCATTTTACTTGGCTTTGTTGTTTATCAATTCTCTTTTGTACAAAGTCTCTAAGCGCTTTGCAGAAAAAACAGTGATTACATAATCTGAATTCATCCAGCGATAGGTCTTGGTTTCAATAGCATCTGGTTGCAATGCAGGTGCAGAGCTCAAAGCATCGAACAACGTATTTGCGGTAGGAACAACCGACTCGAGAGACTGGCCTGAGGCAATCTTAAGCTTGGGAGAGCTCGCGGCTTTCTCTGGGGCTAAGGTCACTGAAACCATGTTATTTTGTAAAAAAATCAACCAAGAAGCATCACTGTTGTGACGACTGGTTATGTTCGACTGAGCGAACGAAATTCCCATTGTTCCGAGGAACAAAAAGAGAGAGAGCAGAATTTTCTTTTCCATAAAAACAAAATTAGGTAATGTGTTGACTATTTCATCAAGAAAATAGTTGTCCGTTCGTTAAAATGATTTCAAAAAAATAGAAAATTCGAAAATATGTGTATATTTGCAGCCGCTTTTGAGAGCAAGATGATCTCGTAGCTCAGCTGGTAGAGCAATACACTTTTAATGTATGGGCCCTGGGTTCGAATCCCAGCGGGGTCACGAAAAGGAAAAAGGGCAGGAGACTGCCCTTTTTCAATCTCAATTGCCCTGGTGGTGAAATTGGTAGACACGCCATCTTGAGGGGGTGGTTCCGTAAGGTATGCTGGTTCGAGTCCAGTCCAGGGCACAAAGGGGGATTTCCCCCTTTTTTTTATCTCTAAAAAACTCTTGTCCCCCTCGTAATAAGGTACTTTTGCAGTACGATTGAATGGACTAAATGAAAAAGATAAAAGGTAGTTTCACATGGATAGCGGGACCGTGCAGCGCAGAGTCTGAAGAGCAGGTTGTACAAACCGCTCGCGATTTAAGCTCAAAAATACCTCTGTCCTATTACCGCGCAGGCTTGTGGAAACCCCGCACCAGTCCGAATTCATTTGAAGGAATGGGGGCTATTGCCCTTCCCTGGATGAAAAAAGCCAAGGAAGAGACAGGGGTTAAAATCATCACAGAAGTAGCTACCTCGCAGCACGTAGAATTGTGTCTTGAATACAATTTCGATGCTCTTTGGATCGGTGCTCGAACAACAACAAATCCTTTTTCGGTGCAAGAAATTGCAGAGGCGCTGCGTGGCGTGAACATTCCGATTTTTATTAAGAACCCCATCAATCCAGATTTATCCCTTTGGATAGGAGCCTTCGAACGTTTTCAAAAAGTTGGTCTTACGGATTTAACCGCCATTCACCGCGGATTTTCTGTAGCCAATAAACTTCCTTACCGAAACAAACCGCTTTGGGAGATTCCTATCGAATTCAAAACACAATTCCCCGACATACCATTACTCTGCGACCCCAGCCACATCTGTGGAAACAGAACATTGCTTCGTGAGGTTAGTCAACGAGCCATTGACCTTGGCATGAATGGCATCATGATCGAAAGTCATCCGAATCCTGACAGTGCCCTGAGCGATGCCGCGCAACAAATCACTCCTTTACAGGTGGCCGAAATGGCCTCTACACTGCACTACAGAACCACCTCACTCAATTCCAATTCTGCTGAAAAACTTCAAATACTGAGAGATGGCGTAGATGCTTTAGATGCCGATATTATTGATTTGTTGGGAAAACGAATGAATATTGCAAGGGAGATGGGCGCCTTGAAAAAGGAAGAAGGCATTACTATTTTTCAATTGGAAAGATGGAAGGAAATTCTTGAAAGCCGCGAAGCATGGGGTAAATCGGCTCAACTCACCGAAACTTTTCTTTCTGCCTACCTCGAAGCCATTCACAAAGAGAGCATTCGCGCTCAAAACAGTGTCATGAACAAAGACTAGTTTTCATTCATTGTGAATGAATGGTGAATAAAATCAATCAGTTCAGTTGTCCTGTGTGAGCTAATTTTACGGGTTATGCGTGCATGGTTCTTTTTTCTTTTTCTGACTTCAGGCATTTCCTTGCTTGGACAAGAACCCGCGTCTCGAGATTCACTGTTACCGATAGTTCCTTATTCGTCAGATGGCGCAGCTCGTCAATGGCTAAATGGCAGCGACAAATCGAGCTTACCAAAATTCACAGCTGCACCAGTGCCCCTTCAACCCGTTGTTATCTATTTTGAAAAATTGGGAGTCGACCTGAGTACTACCGCCCAACAGCAGCTGAACGATATTGTTGAGAAGCTTGCTCGAAACAGCAAAACTGGTGTCCTTATCACAGGGTATTCCGACCGAAATGGAAGCAGTGAAAAAAACTGGAAAGAGTCCGAAAAAAGAGCAAAATCAGTTCGCAATTTCATCGTGAGTTCAGGAATTGATTCTAACCGATGTGTTGCTAAATTCGTTGGAGATGTTGGTTCCATTGGGAAAAACCCCGGAGACAGAAAAGTCATTGTTGAATTTATAGCCCGACCCTAATGAAGATTATTTGCATTGGAAGAAACTATGCCGCGCACGCAGCTGAACTGGGAAATGCCATTCCTGAGAACCCCGTTGTTTTTTGCAAGCCTGACTCTGCTATCATTCAACGCGGCAATCCGTTTGTCATTCCTGCCTTTACAAACGATGTGCACTTCGAATTGGAATTGGTTTTTCGAATAAATAGATTGGGAAAGCACATTCAGGAATCTTTTGCTCCGCGTTATTACAACGAAGTGACTCTGGGAATAGACTTCACAGCTCGAGATGTTCAAGATGAATTGAAAAAGAAAGGCCTTCCATGGGAACGCGCCAAAGCTTTTGACGGATCTGCATTCGTGAGCGAAAAGTTCTTTGAGGTAGAAAACCTTACTTCCCCCATTCTTTTCACCTTGAAGAAAAATGGAACAACGGTTCAGGAAGGAAATAGTTCACACATGATTCATTCGATTGATAAACTCATTGAGAATGTTTCGGAAGTTTTTACTTTGAAAATTGGCGACTTAATTTTCACGGGAACTCCAGCAGGAGTTGGCCCTATAACTTCGGGTGATTTGTTGGAAGGATTTCTTTTCGAAGAAAAAGTTTTCGCACTTCGAATTAAATAAGTCTTAAGACTTTGTGTTGCTTCTTTTTTCGAGCATGGGGACAAACGAAAATTCTCCGAAATAGGTGTTCTGAAAATTCCCTTCCGCGTCTTCTTGAATAAGCGTCATTTCCTGTTTGTCTCCTTCACCGAAAGGCATAACAAGCTTCCCACCAGGCTTCATTTGCATGAGCAGTTCTTCGGGAACAATTGGGATGGCGCAAGTAATAATAATTCTATCGTAAGGGGCAAATGCTGGTATTCCCTTGTAGCCATCGCCGTAGGCCAAATGACATTTGTATCCCATTTCAGCCAAAATTTTCTTGGAGGTATCGAAAAGCAACTTCTGCCGCTCGATCGTATAAACCTTCGCCCCCATTTCACAGAGCACAGAAGTTTGATAGCCCGAACCTGTTCCAATTTCAAGGACCTTCATTCCCTTTTCCACGTCTAACAACTGGCTCTGAAAAGCTACGGTATAGGGAGCCGAAATTGTCTGTTCCGCCCCTATTGGAAGGGCCTTGTTTTCATAGGCCAATTCCACAAAAGCGCTCGTTAAGAAGGCGTGTCGAGGAACCTTATTCATAGCATCTAGCACGCGGCCATCGGTAATTCCCTTCTCACGTAATTCGTCTACTAATATTCTTCTCAGTCCCTTGTGTCTGTAATTATCCTCAATCATACCGCCAAGGTACGGGACTATTTCATCCGCTTTTCAGTGTTGAAAAGTAAAAATCAACGAAGTGATGTAGACATTAATTTCTATCACATTTGCATAAGAAGAGAATTATTTATGTTGAAAATAGGAGTTTTAGGAACGGGATACTTAGGGAAGATTCACATGCAAGTGCTATCGGAATTACCAGAATTGTTTACATCCATTCATTTTTTCGATCCGGATATTAAAGCTGCTAAAGAAGCAGCCGCGCGCTTTGGAATTGAACCGTGCCATAGCCTCGACGCACTTATACATGAAGTTGATGTGGTAGATGTGGTATCTAGCACGCCTTCACATTTCCAATGCGCTTCAAGTGCCATTCGCAATTTAAAACACGTATTCATTGAAAAGCCAATTACTTCGACTTTAGAAGAAAGCAACAGTCTCATTAAACTCGCTAAAGAAGCACAAGTCATTGCACAAGTTGGACACATTGAGCGCTTCAATCCTGCCTTTTTAGCTATCGCCCCAATGTTAGACCAGCCAAAATACATTGAGGCACATCGATTGAGCCAATACAAAGGGCGCAACAACGATGTATCTGTTATTCTCGATGTTATGATTCACGATATCGATTTAATCCTTGCCGTTACTAAAGCCAACGTAAGAAGAGTTTCCGCAAATGGCGCTTCAGTTCTTACTTCACACATTGATATTGCTAACGCACGCATAGAATTAGACAATGGCTGCGTAGCGAATTTAACAGCTAGCCGGGTAGGAACCGATTCCATGCGCAAAATGAGATTCTATCAGAAAGATGCATGTTACGTTTCTGACTTATTGAATAAGACTGCCCATAGTTACGAGTTGATTCGAGAGAATGAAGAAAATGAAATAACGAAGAAAAGTATTGCAGTGCCTGATAACAATGCACTCAAACAAGAGCTAACAAGTTTCGGCGAAGCAGTATTGCATCAGACAGAACCTACTGTTTCCTTAGAAGATGGCCACAAAGCACTGGTGGTGGCCGAAATGATTGCTGAAAAAATCAGACTCAACGTTTTCACGTCTGAATAGTAAAAAGAAAACTGATTTTTTCATTCGCAATAAACTCTTTTTTATTGCGTTTCCCTCGGGAACCTTTTGATGCGAATGTATATTCGCGACCCAAAACTGAACTATTGAAACCATTTGTTTTTTTTATAACCGCTTCCATTCTTATTCTTCAAGGATGTGACATTATTAATCCGAAAGAAAAGGAACCTGCGTATTTGTATATTCCTTCATTCACCTTTCAAGCAAATCTAAATCAAGGTACTTCTAGCGAGGCCATAACTGAAGTTTGGGTTTATGCAGATGACCAAAGTTTAGGCGTTTTCGATTTGCCCGCAAAAATTCCCATATTGGATTTAGCAACATCTAACATTCGGATTTTCGCTGGCATTAAAAACAACGGCATCTCAAACACCCGAATTCGATATCCTTTTTACGCTCCATTTGACACAACACTGACTATCTCGGCTTTTCAAGTTGACACGCTCATCCCTCATTTCTCTTACTACAGTCTCGCAGTTATTTCTGAAAAGGGTTTTGAAAGCGGAAACTTCTTCGTTCAAACCGGTTCTAACAACGGATCGTTTTCCGTCACAAATCAAGCCGACCAAGTTTTTGAAGGAAACCGAAGTGGTTGGGGACACATAGATGCGGGCTTGAGTCATTTGTTTTACAAAGACGACGAGAACCTCACCTATACGAGCGGTGAAAATGTTTTTCTTGAATTGAATTACAGTAGCAATAACATTTTTTCGGTAGGCTACATCACAACCACAGGAGGAATTCAATCTAAAAATGTAGCGCTAATCATTAACCCTACCTCAAGCGGAGATGGTCTTTCTCCCGTATGGAAAAAAATATACATTGACTTCGGATATGTTCTTCAACAAAATCCGACGGCTCAATTTCACGAATTATACATTGAATCCATTCCCGCAAACGCAACCACACCTGTGAACATTTTTCTAGACAATTTGAAGTGGGTCACTTGGTAAGTGCAAGGTGAATAGAATTTGAAGAACAAAGGAATCATATATTCATACGTCGCCGCAGATTGGATCGCAGCAGCTTCAGCGTGGACAAGTCTTTACTTTCTCCGGAAAAAATTCGAAGCAATCAAATACGGTTATGATTTAGGATTTCATACCGACACCAATTTTTTCGCTGCGCTAATATTCATTCCCCTAGGCTGGATTTGCTTCTACGCCATGTGGGGTATGTATTCCGACGTATTGCGCAGACACCGTCTACGCGAAATTGGTCAAATTCTAGCCACCTCATTAATTGGCAACACTGTCATCTTCTTTTTGTTTTTGTTAGACGACGAGCTTCCCAATTACAATTATTATTACACAACCTTTGGATTTCTTTTGCTTGCCCACTTAGGACTAACTCTTCTTCTGAGAGTAATAATAACCTCACGCACAGTTAAAAAAATTCAATCAAGACAATGGGGGTTCCCAACGGTTATTGTCGGTGGAAATACCCGCGCGATGCAATTGTATGATGAAATAAGTGAATTGAAGAAATCTCCTGGATTTCAATTTAAAGGATATCTGAAAATTAATGGTGCCGACGAGCAACTTTCTGCGAGCTTGCCCCTTTTCGGAAAATATCCAAGCTTACCTGCTATTATCGAAGAACATCACATTGAAGAAGTTATTTTATCCATTGAAAGCGGCGATCACAAAGAGCTAGAAAATATTCTAGCGCTGCTTGAAAACTACAACGTTCGAATCAATATAATTCCTGACACCTTCGATATATTGTCGGGAAACGTAAAGATGACGAGCATTTTTGGTGTGCCTCTTATTCGTTTGAACACCTTGCTTATGCCAAGTTGGCAATTCAGTATTAAACGAATTTTAGACATCGTTTTTAGTGCTATCGCGCTTATTATTTTATCACCTCTTCTGCTTATTATCTCTGCCTTAGTGAAATCTACCTCACACGGATCCATCTTCTTTTTTCAAGAGAGAATTGGAAGAAATGGAGTTCCTTTTCAGATTATTAAATTCCGAAGCATGTGCACCGATGCGGAAAAATTAGGTCCGCAATTGAGTTCAACGCATGATTCTCGCATTACCAAATTTGGAAAATTTCTTAGAAAAACACGCTTCGATGAATTGCCTCAATTCTGGAATGTACTAGCCGGAGATATGGCACTTGTTGGACCGAGACCGGAACGTCAGTTTTATATTGATCAGATTTCTAAAATAAATCCACACTATCAAAAGCTTCATCGCATTCGTCCGGGTATTACATCGTGGGGACAGGTGAAATATGGTTATGCTGAAAACGTTGAGGAAATGGTTCAGCGTCTTCGTTACGATTTATTGTACCTTGAAAACATGTCGTTAGCCATGGATATTAAGATTCTCTTTTACACCGTTGTGATTGTGTTAAAAGGGAGCGGGAAGTAATTGTTCATTACAACTTTCCTTAACTTAGCAAAAAAAATCATGAGTCGTTTAAATTGGATTCAACTTTTCTGTGCGTGTGCACTTGGCTATTTTCTTTTTTCTTCCAATAGCAACGGAAGAGCAACAGTAGCAAATTCAGGAAACACAGGAGCTCCCGGAGAGAATACATGTGGACAATGCCACAGCGGCGGGAATTACAACGCATCTGTTACCGTTCAGATGTTTGCTCAAGGTGCAACGGTGCCAACGACTCAATTCTTTCCTGGAAATACGTACACCGTAAAAGTTACCGTGAACAATGCCATGGGAAATCCTTTCGGTTATGGATTCCAATTCACTGCTTTAACCGACGCAGACAACTCGCCAATTAGCGGCTATAGCAGCCTTGCTTCGAATGTTAAGCAAAAAACAATTACCGTTGTAAACGCCTTCACAGGCAGAACTTACCTCGAGCACAACGGTGTGACATCGAACAATCTTTTCCAATTCAACTGGACTGCTCCGGCAAATTTAAATGAGCCTGTAACATTTTTCGCAAGTGGAAACGTTGTAAACGGAACAGGTTCAACGGGAGGAGATGCCACCGCAAATACTTCGTTAACCTTGTATCCCGCGGTGCAAGTGAGCAACGATATTGTTCAACCTTCATGTGCGAACAGCGGTATTGGAACTATTACATTGACTATTTCAGGTGGACAAGCGCCTTACAATGTCGTTTGGCAAGACGGATCAACAGGAACCAGTATTCAAGGTGGACCAGGCTCCTACTCTGCATTAGTCACAGATTTCGCAGGAAATTCAGCAACCCTTCCTGCAGTATTAAATACATTCACGCCGCTTACCATCGAATCTACTTCGACAGATGTTTCTTGTTTTGGACTTTGCGACGGCAGTATAAATCTGAACTTTATTTCTGGCACAGCGCCATATCTTATACAGTGGAGTGATGGTTCAGTCGGAGGAAATAATCTCACCAATTTATGCGCTGGAATTTACACTGCGGAGGTTACCGACGCTAATGGATGTTCTTTCCTTGTTATGGACACCATTTTCGAACCTACAGCAATTACAAATGCTCCGGATATTCAAAACGTTTCTTGCGCCGGAAATTTAGACGGAGGGATTTTTAACAATCCACAAGGCGGAATAGCGCCATACACCTACACTTGGAGTCATGATTTATTTTTGACTGAAAGTAGCGCAATCTATTTACTGGCTGGAAATTACACTTTAACGATAACTGATTTTAACGGATGTGAATTCTCTGAAACAATCACTATTGAAGAGCCTGATTCGTTAGACTATTCCGTTGAACTCTTTGTTGAAGGAGGATTGGGTGTTGGTGAAGTTCAGATGACTACTACCGGTGGAACGCTACCCTACCAATGGAATTGGCTTCATGGTGACACGAATGAAGACACAACGATTCCTGAACTCACCACTAGTTATTGCATTATTACAGATGTGAACGGTTGCGCCATTCAAACTGAAAATTTCACAACAATTACCTCTGTTGAAAATTACGATTTCCAATTTGAGTTATTTCCTCAACCGGCAAATGAAACGCTTAATGTTTCAACGACTCAAACTTTCGAACGTTTAGATATTTTGAATTCAACAGGAGAGCGCATTTTTACCATGAGCAATCCACAAAGAATGCAACAAATAAATGTTTCTGAATGGAGTACGGGAAGTTATATCCTTCAATTAACACAGGGCAATACCCGCGTGAATCGCCTGTTTTTAGTGAAACACTAATTTAATTCCAACAACTCGAAAGCCTTCTGCATGTCTGCATGCTGAAAGCGATCTTGAACGTAGTGAGAAACAACGGCTCTCAATTGCGCGTGCATGTCTTCCACTACTTTAGAAGATTTAAGTGGACGTCTGAAATCCAATCCCTGAGCAGCGTTCAACCACTCAATGGCTAGAACAGATTGAAGATTTTTCACCACTTGAAAACACTTTGTTGCGCCGTTTGCACCCATGCTCACGTGGTCTTCTTGACCGTTGCTGCTGTCTATGGTGTCTACACTTGAGGGCGTACACAATTGTTTGTTCTGACTTACGATAGACGCGGCGGCGTATTGAGGAATCATGAAGCCGCTGTTCAGTCCTGCATCCTTCACTAAGAATACAGGTAAACCTCTTTGTCCTGAAATAAGTTTGTATGTTCTTCTTTCCGAAATACTCGCTACTTCCGCCAAAGCGATGGCCAAAAAATCCATGCTCAACGCCAACGGTTGTCCGTGAAAATTTCCACCAGAAATAATCTGATTTTCTTCAGGAAAAATAATTGGATTGTCTGTTACCGCATTGATTTCTCTTTCAACAATGGTAAGCACATAGGCTATCGCATCATGCGAAGCACCCAACACTTGCGGAATACAACGGAATGAATACGGGTCTTGAACGTGTGCTTTTTTCTGAACTTGAATTTCACTTCCCTTCAAAGCATCTTGCATGGAGATTGCTACAATCTGTTGTCCTTCTTGATTTCGCACACGATGTGTTAAATCTATGAACGGCTCTGGACGCGCATCAAACGCATCAACAGACATCGCTGCAATGTTTATGGCATTGTCGAACAAATGCTCGGCACGAATTAAATTCTCTACTGAATACGCCAACATAAACTGCGTGCCATTGATAAGCGCTAAACCTTCTTTCGATTGAAGTCTAATTGGCTTTAAGTGTTCTTCCTTTAAGACGTCTGACACATTGCGCTCATAGCCCTTATACATCACCTTTCCTTCACCAATTAACGGGAGACATAAGTGAGAGAGCGGACAAAGATCTCCGCTCGCTCCTAATGATCCTTGCGTGAAAACGATTGGTAAAATATTTCGATGATAGAATTCCAACAACAATTCAACGGTTGCCAATTGAACACCGCTGTGTCCGTGGGAAAGACTTTTTGCTTTCAAGACTAACATTAAACGAACAATTTCTTCAGGAACACGATCTCCCATTCCGCATGCATGCGAACGAAGCAAATTGTTCTGAAGAAGATTCAAATCGTCTTTCGAAATTTCGGTATTGCACAACGAACCGAAACCTGTGTTTATGCCGTATACCGGACTCTCGCTTGTTTCTAAATAGGAATCGAGAAATTCTCTACAAGCATTAATTTTCTCCTTCGCTATTCCCGAAAGTTCAACTTGAATATTTCCTGTTCTCACTGAAATGAGGTCGTTCAACACCCATTCTTCGCTTGGGCAAAGGATTAAATTATTACTCATAGAAATTAACTCAACTTAAAAACAATAGGTAAGGTCATGAATACTCTTTTTGGTTGCCCTGCGCTAAATAAAGCATTCAAAACAAACAACGTTGAAAAAATATATTTCACTATACCCATGACTCGCCTTTGTTAATCTTAATGTCGTTTACGAATTGCTTAATTTTTTGCTCGTCTTCTTTTTTGCAGACCAACAATGAAACGCCTGTGTCAACGACAATGTATCCGTTCAATCCGTGAAGAACAACCAACTTCTCGCTACCCACGTGCACAACGCTATCTGAGCAGTTGTACAACATCACGTTCTCTCCTACTACTCCGTTGTTGTGCTCGTCTGTTTCCAATTGCGTGTGCAGTGAACCCCAAGTGCCGAGGTCGCTCCAACCGAAATCGCTTAAGACAACATTTACGTTTTTCGCTTTTTCCATTATACCATAATCGATACTAATGTTCTCGCAACTGCTGTACATGTTGTTTATGAATTCAGCTTCTTCAGCTGTTCCGTATTTTCCTTTTCCTTCTTCAAACTGAGAATACATCTCAGGAAGATGACTTTGAAACGCCTTCATAATCGAAGGTAAATTCCACACGAAAATTCCGGAATTCCAATAGAAGTCTCCGCTTTCAATGAAGTCCTTCGCCAATTCCAAATTGGGTTTTTCAGTAAAGGTTTTAACTTTCTTCACGCGATCGTTGTCTACATCTTTGGTGTCTGCCCATTGAATGTATCCGTATCCGGTATCAGGGCGAGTTGGTTTAATTCCAAGCGTTACTAGGTTTCCAGATTTATTCGCTTGATTCATGCTGATCTGAATGTCTTCAATGAAAGATGCTTCACGCGTAATCAGATGATCGCTTGGTGCCACAACAATGCTTGCATCGGGCGTGCGCTCTGCTATCCAGAAGGCTGAATAGGCAACACACGGAGCGGTGTTGCGCATGAAAGGTTCACACAACACTTGTTCTGGTTTCAGATCTGGTAATTGCTCTAACACTAGCGCCTTGTATCGTTCATTCGTTACCACCAAAATATTCTCTTTCGGAACAAGGGGTAGAAAACGATCGTACGTCATTTGAATGAGCGTGCGTCCTGTTCCAAGAATATCGTGAAACTGCTTTGGAAAAGCGGTGCGACTCATAGGCCAGAATCTTGAGCCAATTCCGCCTGCCATAATTACGCAGTAGTTTTTTGAAATATCAGTCATGTACTAAAAGTATCAAATTATTTTGGAAGTTTTCCAACCATTTTCGAAGGGACTACAATCTCGTCATACTCCTCCGCTGTAACGTGTCCTAAACGAATGGCTTCTTCACGAAGAGTGGTTCCGTTTTTGTGCGCAGTTTTAGCAATCTCAGCTGCTTTGTAGTATCCTATTTTTGTATTCAACGAAGTCACCAACATCAATGAATTGTTCACCAACTCTTCAATGCGTGAGTAGTTCGGTTCAATTCCAACTGCACAATTCACATCAAAAGAAACGCAAGCGTCTCCTAATAAAATTGCACTTTGTAAGAAGTTGTATGCCATCATTGGTTTGAATACATTCAACTCGTAATGTCCCTGTGTTCCTCCAACAGTAATGGCAACATCATTCCCCATCACTTGCGCGCAAACCATGGTTAGCGCTTCGCATTGCGTTGGGTTCACTTTACCCGGCATGATCGAAGATCCTGGCTCGTTTTCAGGGATGTGAATTTCTCCTATTCCACTGCGTGGGCCGCTCGCCATCATGCGAATGTCGTTTGCAATTTTATTCAAAGAAACAGCGAGTTGTTTCAAAGCACCGTGTGTTTCAACAATGCCGTCATGTGCAGCAAGTGCCTCAAATTTATTCGGAGCGGTTACAAAAGGAAGCCCGCTGAACTCAGCAATTTTTTGAGCTACTAATTCTGAATATCCTTCGGGCGTATTGATTCCTGTGCCAACTGCCGTTCCACC
>CAMCUG010000021.1 GCA_945878835.1 Chryseobacterium gleum
ACATGGCGCAAAATTGAGAAGTTAGTTTGTAGTGAATTTACAACGCAAACGGAGAAATAACTTCTTCTAGAAATGATTTAGCAGCGGAAATATTTTCAATGTGTCCCATGTGTCCGATTCCAGGAATAATTGTGACTTTGGCTTGAGTAAGAACGGACCATTCGGCCTTCATTTTTTCTATGGAAAGAACCTTATCGTTCGCTCCACTGAAATAGTGAATGGGAAATTTAGCTGTTTCAAGAAATGTAATCGAAGACTCGCGCTCTCGCATGGCTCGTAGACTTTGAACAATGCCTTCGGCAGACATGCTTCCGATTTTTTCGAGTTGCTCGTTTATAGCAAGTCGGTGTTCATCGGCAGAGTGAAACAACCCGTCTATAAGATTGGTTGCATATAGTTCTTTGTGCTTTTCAGCAGCTTCAATAGCGCGAAGGCGGTCTTGTTTTTTTAAATCGTTGTCGGCATCTGCGGTTGAATGAAAAAAAGCGAGTGCTTTTGTTTTATCTGGAAACGTTTTAGCCAAATACGCTGCGACATATCCGCCCATGGAATGTCCCATCCAGATGTATTCGTCGGCATCTTCCGGCTCTATTTGTTGAAGAATATGCTCTGCGAAATATTCAATGGAAGGAGTGGCCAGTGAGTGGTTATTTCCGTGTCCAGCCAATTGCGGAGTGAAAATAGAAAAAGGTAAATGGGAAGGAAGAATTTCCTTCCACATTTCATTATTTCCTAAAAAGCCATGAATGGCTATAATTTTTATCACTGAACGCGTTCCCAGGTTTGAGTGCGATAAACAAAGCCCCAATATCCGCGAAGTTCTAATCTGTTCGGGTCGCCTGCTTTTAGCCACATTTCACAGCGGTAGATATCGCCGTTGTTTGGGTCGCAGATCGTTCCATCCTTGAACATACTGCCGTTCCATTTCATGTTGCGAACGACATCCATACCTATCATCGGTTGGTCTTTTCTGTCGTCTTTGCATTCAGTGCATTTCGGGTTTTGATTGGCCCATTCTGAACGGAAAAGTTGTATGATTTTTCCATACAGTTCACCGTTCTGTTCGCGGATTTCAACGATGCTTTTAACCAGACCAGTTTTGTCATCGATGGTTTTCCATTTACCAACTACGCCCTGAGCAGAGAGCGAAACAGAAGCAATAAGCGCTAAGGCTAAGAAGAAAGTAGATTTCATAATAAATTTTTTATTAAAATACTAAATTTTGTGCTTAGACAATCTTATTGTCCGCAATTTTTTTCGAATGAGAGCATTCAAGTCGAATCCAACAAGAAGAATAACCATGTTCAAATTCAACCAAATGAGAATGACCATCAGTGTTCCAAGTGAGCCGTAAAGCTTGTTGAATTGGGCGAAGTTTTCGAGGAAGTAACTAAAACCAAAGGATGTTGCAATGAGTAAAACGGTTGTGAAAATACTACCTGTGTTCAGGAATTTCCAGTTTTTACGAATGCGCATGTTTATGCCAGAGTTGTACAATATAGTAATTATGCAATAGACGAATGAGATGGAAATGGTCCATTGTCCGAAAGTTAAAAAGGGAATGATTCCCTTGTCGCCGATGATTCCTTTTTCGTGCATGGTAAGAAAAGTGCTTTCGCTGAGCGATGTGAGAACCATGGCGAGAAGAAACATGATTCCCAAAACAAGCATCATGATAAAACTTAAAATTCGAACGATGAACGGGTGAGCGGAAACCTCTATATGCTCGCTGCTTTGAAAGGCCTGCATGATTGCGTTCATACTAGCAGAGGCGTAGTAGAACATTAAGATAAAGCCAATAGAAAGTAAGGTTGATTGTTTTTTGTTGATTAAGTCATAAAGTGTTCCTTCAATAAATTGAAAGGTATCTCCCGGCAGAATGCTTTTTATTCCAAGGAAAACGTCTCCTTGGAAATTGGCAATGGGTATGAAAGGTATTAAGGTAAATAGTGTAATAATAGCTGGAAAAAAAGCTAGAAATATTCTGAAGGAGATACTCGCCGATCGCATGGTGGTGCGCACATCTGAAAAGGCAATCACAAGGAACGAGAAGATTTCCCAAAGATTTAATCCGCCGAATCCATATGGATGGTACCGTTCGAGGAAGTGTCGAACTTTAAAAAGCCAAGCGGCGTAGCGTTTGATTTTTTTCTTGTTCATTTTACTGCTTTCAAACTTAAATCGAAACTTTTCACATGGTGTGTTAGCGCGCCCATACTGATGTAGTTTACACCGGTTTCAGCATAGCTCACCAAGGTGTTTTCATTAATTCCTCCGCTCGCTTCCGTTTCGACTCTTCCATGAATATGCAATACAGCTTCCCGAAGTTTTTCCGGGGTGAAATTGTCGAGCATAATTCTAAATGCAACTCCTGTTTCAATCACTTCGTCAACTTCTTCAAGATTGCGTGTTTCAACTTCAACTTGAATAGAAAGATTTCTTTCCTTCAGAAATTCAGAAATTTTACTTAGCGCTGGTTTTACGCCGCCAGCGAAGTCGATGTGATTGTCTTTAACCAATATCATGTCGTAAAGCGCATACCGGTGGTTGTAGCCACCTCCAATGCGAACCGCTTCTTTTTCGAAATAGCGAAAGTTCGGTGTAGTCTTTCTTGTGTCGAGTAGCTTACAGGTTGTATGGGCTATCATTTGCGTGAGTCTATGTGTCTCGGTAGCGATACCGCTCATGCGTTGCATAACATTTAAGACGAGTCTTTCAATAGTTGTGATGCTTTGACTTTTTCCTTCAACAAAAAATGCAATGTCTCCTTTCTTTACAATTGCACCATCTTGAATGAAGGTTGTCACTTTTAAATCAGGGTCGAAAGCGTGAATGATTTTTTCAGCAATGGATACACCTGCTATTACGCCGTTGTCTTTTACAATAAGTTGAGCTTTACCAAGAGCACTTTCAGGAATAGTTGCGAGTGTTGTGAAATCACCGGGGCCAATATCTTCTCTTAAAGCTTCAGCAAGCCATTTGTCAAAGTCAAATGCATTCATGTTGCGAAGTTATGAATTACATTCTTCGAATAGTTAACTTTGGACCTATGATTAAAAAGGGATTATTCCTTGATGAAAAGCTTGCCGATTTTCTTGGGGGCACAACTCCAAAAGACATCGAAGTGATTCGTGTTTTCGTCAATGGTATTTCTACCAATTGTTCTTCGCTTACTTTTCCTTAATCAGTTTTTTCAGATCGTTACCAATGTCTTTTCTGAAATATTTTCCAGAGAAGGAAATGGTGTCTGCGGCTTGGTTACTTTTTCCTATAGCTTCGTGGAGTGATACACCATATGCCGTTGCGGTCAAAACTCGTCCGCCGTTGGTTACAATCTTATTTCCGCTCTTTTTTGTACCTGCGTGAAATATGATGCTGTCGCGAACATCTTCTAGAGCTGAAATTTCTTTTCCTTTTTCTGAAGATTCCGGGTATCCTTTAGAAACGAGCATGGTGGTTGTGCAATAACGTTGGTCTACATGAATATCGCATTCACCGAGAGTCTGTGTTGCTATTCCTTCGAACAAATGCAACAAGTCACTTTTGATGCGAGGAATAACAACTTCTGTTTCAGGATCACCCATGCGGCAATTGTATTCAATCACGTAGGGCTCGTTTCCAACCTTAATAATTCCAAAAAAGATAAATCCGCGGTAGTCTATACCGTCGGCTTTTAATCCTTTCACAGTTGGAATAATAATTTGTGCTTCAATTTTATCTATGAATTCTGGCGTGCAAAATGGAACAGGAGAAACGGCACCCATACCGCCTGTATTCAAACCCAGATCTCCCTCACCAATGCGCTTGTAATCTTTGGCTTCAGGAAGTACTTTGTAATTGTTTCCGTCTGTCATGATGAATATAGAACATTCAATTCCCTTTAAAAACTCTTCAATAACAACAGTGCTAGATGCTTCTCCGAATTTTTTATCGGAAAGCATAGCTTTTAATTCTTTTTTCGCTTGCGCTAAATCTTCGAGAATGACAACTCCTTTCCCCGCAGCAAGTCCAGAGGCTTTTAGCACGTATGGTGATTTAAGCGTGTCTAGGTAGGCTTGCCCCTCTTTTAAAGTTTCGTGAGTAAACGACCCGTATTTCGCTGTTGGAATACCGTGTTTTGACATGAACTTTTTCGCGAAGTCTTTGCTTCCTTCCAATTGCGCAGCAACTGAATTTGGACCAATTACTGCGACTCCAAAAAGTGCCTTGTCTTTTTCGAAGAATTCGACAATACCTTTAACCAAAGGATCTTCGGGGCCAACGATAACCATTTTAATTCCGTGTTCAATAACGGCTTTTTTTATTGATTTGAAATCTAAAGGGTCAATGGAAAGGTTGGTTCCGAAAGCCGCGGTGCCAGCATTTCCAGGGGCGATGAATATGTCGTGTATAAGCGAACTTTGTGAAATTTTCCATGCGAAAGCGTGCTCTCTACCACCGGAACCTAAGATTAATACATTCATGCTCTGAGTTTTTGCAAAGAAACAATGCATTAACGGCTACTCTCAATTCAACTTACTAACAGAAAAAAGCGCTAGGTACAAGATATTTGGGTTTATTGTTGAAAAATGCCTATATTTGCAACTGAATTGAAAGCAAGAGAAGGGGTTTTAACCCCTCTTTTTTTTAGTCATGATAACAGTTGCAGAAATAGAAAAATTGGTGAACGCCAAGATAGCCGAAACGGACACCTTGTCCGATGCGTTTATCGTCTCTATTTCTGTTCGTCCAGGCAATGCCATTGAGGTGCTACTCGATAAAGATTCAGGGTTGAATGTGGAGGATTGCAAGAAGATAAGCAGGCATGTGGAGTCTTCTTTGGATCGTGAGAAGGAGGATTTCTCGATGGAGGTTTCTTCTCCTGGTGTTGGAAAGCCCCTGGTGGTTCACCGACAGTATCTCAAGAATGTTGGAAGAACAGTGAAAGTGAAAGTGGGTGAAGGAGAGAAGTACGAAGGCGATTTGGCCGAAGTAAACGAGACAGGAGTTGTATTGAAGTACCAAGAGAAAGAGGCGCTTCCCGGAAAAAAGAAAAAAGAATGGGTGGAAAAAACAGTCACCCTTGCATTTGATAACATAAAAGAAACCAAAGTAGTAATACGTTTTAACTAACCTTGTCACTATGAAAGGACTAAACCTAATAGAGTCTTTTGCAGACTTTAAAGAATTCAAAAACATCGACCGCGAGACGATCACAAACATCTTGGCGGAAATGTTCAAAGCTATGATTGTAAAGCGCTGGGGTGCTGAAGATGGCTTTGACATAATTATTAACGCAGAACGTGGCGACTTAGAGATTTGGCGCACGCGTCAAGTTGTTCCAGACGGAGAACTTGATGACGAAGTTGCTGAAATCGAGGTAAGCATGGCTCAAAAGATTGTAGACGATCTCGAGGTTGGAGAAGAATTGATTGAAGAGATTAAAATCGAAGATTTCGGTCGCAGAAATATTATGGCCATGGGTCAAGTATTGAAGAATCGTATTCAAGAACTCGAGAAAGATCATATCTATCAGAAATACAAGGAGCGTATTGGAGAAATTATCTCTGGTGAAGTTTACCAAGTATGGAAGCGTGAGATTCTTGTTCTCGACGACGAGAACAATGAGTTGATTATGCCGAAGGATCAACAGATTCCTTCTGACTTTTACAAAAAGGGAGATACCATTCGTGCAGTTGTTTATCGCGTAGACTTACGCAACAACAGCCCACAAATTATTCTTTCTCGTACAGCTCCAGAATTCTTAGAGAAGTTGTTCGAGCAAGAAGTTCCAGAGGTATTTGATGGATTAATTACCATTAAGAAAATTGTTCGTGAGCCAGGTGAGCGCGCGAAAGTAGCCGTTGAAAGTTACGACGATCGTATTGATCCCGTAGGTGCATGCGTAGGTATGAAGGGTTCGCGTATTCACGGAATTGTTCGTGAGTTGCGTAACGAAAACATCGACGTTATTCATTACACAACAAATGAGAATTTATTGATCGCTCGTGCTCTGGCACCAGCGAAAATTTCAAGTATTAGTATCGATAAGGACAATGCGAAGGCAGACGTGTTCTTGAAACCTGATCAAGTGTCTTTGGCAATTGGTAAAGGTGGACATAACATTCGTCTTGCAGGAAGATTGTGTGGATATGAGTTAGATGTTTATCGTGAAACTGATGTTGACATCGACGATGTGGATTTGGAAGAATTCTCTGACGAAATCGACAGCTGGATTATCGATGAATTGAAATCGATAGGTTGCGATACCGCTCGTTCAGTTCTCGAGATTCCTAAAGAAGATTTGGTGAAGCGTACAGATTTAGAGGAAGAAACCATTGATGAGGTGTTGAGTATTTTGAAATCTGAGTTCGAATAATTCGTTTCGTTTTTCAAAAAGTGCTCGGGCACATTTTCAATGTGTTAAATAGTTTTTATAAGGAACGGGAAAAGATTTATGTCAGAAACAAAAGGACCACAACGCTTAGGTAAGGCCGCTACTAACTTGAATGTTAGTAAGGATACCATTATTGAATTCCTTAAGAAAAAAGGGGTTGTAGTGGATAATAATCCAATGGCGAAAATTGAGGCTGAAGTATACGATATGCTTAGTGCTGAATTTTCTACGGACCAAAAAGCGAAAGAGTTTGTTCAAGCCGCAGCAACGAAATTGCGCGAATCTCGCGAGTCGTTGAGTATCTCGGACAATAAAAAGAGAAAAGACGAAGAGAATGAAGAATTGTCGGACATAGATTTGACTAAATTCAAGCGACCGGAAGCTGAGGTTGAAAAACCAAAGGTGAAGGTTAAGTCTGCAGAAGAGCCAGTAGCTCCGAAGGTAGAGAAGTTAGTAAAGAGGGAAGAAGAGAAGGCTCAAGCAGAAACTCCCGCGCCGGCGATAGAGGCCTTGCCTGAAGCCCAGCCCGAAGAACGCACCAATGAAGTTAAGGTTGTTGGTATGATTGATCTTTCAGCATTGGAGAAACCAAAGCGTGGAAAGAAAACAGCTGAACCTAAGAAGGAAGAACCTAAAAAAGGTAAGAAGGAAGAACCGAAAGTTGCAGCTCCCGTCGTAAAACCAGAGCCAACTACTGAGTCTGTGGTTGAGAAGCCAGAGGTTGTTGAAAAGGAAATAATTCGGGTGAATGTAGAGAAGTTGGCCGGCCCGAAATTGATGGGTAAGATAATTCTTCCAACAACTCCGGAAAAGAAATCACCTGCAGCAGCTGCAGCTGCAGAAAACAAAGAGAAACGCAAGCGTAAACGTATTTCGAAAGTAGATATTGGTCGCCAACAAGAGATAGATAAGAAAAACGCCAACAAGCCTACTCGCACGCCTTATGTGGCTCAGCCGAAAGCTGCTCCAACAGAGACGGATATTCAAAATCAAATTAAAGAAACCCTTGCACGGCTTGGTGTTGGTGGAAAATCTAAATCTTCAAAGAACAGAAGAGACAAGCGTTCTCAAGTAGCTCGTCGTAGCGAACAAGAAGCTGCGCGCATGATTGAAGAGAATGCGGTGTTGAAGTTGACTGAGTTCGTTACTGTTAGCGAATTGGCAACGTTAATGTCGCGTAACGCAACGGAGATTATTGCTGCATGTATGCAGTTAGGAATTTTCGCATCCATTAACCAACGTTTAGATGCTGAAACCATTGCAATCATTGCGGAAGATTTCGGATATCAAGTTGAATTCGTAGGTGCTGAGGTTACAGATGCAATTACAGAGGAAGTGGACAACGATGACGATATGCAATCCCGTCCACCGGTGATTACTGTAATGGGACACGTTGACCACGGTAAAACTTCCCTTCTCGATTACATTCGTAAAGCAGACGTATTGTCTGGAGAGGCTGGAGGAATTACGCAGCACATTGGTGCGTATACCGTTACCCTTCCAAACGGAAAGAAAATAACATTCTTAGATACTCCTGGTCACGAAGCGTTTACCGCTATGCGTGCTCGTGGAGCTCAAGTTACAGACCTAGCAATCATTGTAATTGCAGCAGACGACAGCGTAATGCCTCAAACAAAGGAGGCAATTAGTCACGCTCAAGCGGCTGGTGTTCCAATGATTTTCGCATTCAATAAAATGGATAAGCCAGATGCCAATGCAGAACGCTTGAGAGAGCAACTTTCTCAAATGAACATCTTGGTGGAAGAGTGGGGTGGTAAGTTCCAAACGCAAGAAATTGCGGCTAAGAAAGGAATGAACATCGACAAGCTTCTTGAAAAAGTATTGCTTGAAGCTGAAATGCTTGATCTGAAAGCGAATCCGAAGAAGCGCGCGATAGGTACAATCATCGAATCATCATTAGACAAAGGACGTGGTTTCGTTGCAACCCTTTTGGTTGAAGCGGGAACACTTCGTGTTGGAGATCCAATTCTTGCCGGACAATTCAGCGGTAGAGTTCGTGCTATGTTTAACGAACGCGGCGGTAAGGTTGAAGAGGCCGGACCAGCAACACCAGTTTCAATCTTAGGATTTGAAGGCGCGCCGAATGCGGGTGATCGATTCAATGTATTGGCAGATGAGCGCGAGGCACGTGAAATTGCAACGAAGCGTCAACAACTTCAACGCGAGCAAAGTGTTCGTACGAAGAAGCACTTGACCATTGAAGAAATTGGTCGTCGTATTGCTCTTGGCGATTTCAAAGAATTGAACTTGATTGTAAAAGGAGACGTAGACGGTTCTGTGGAAGCGTTGGTAGACTCTTTGCAAAAATTAAGTACAGAGAAGATACAGGTAAGTATTATTCACAAAGGAGTTGGGCAAATCTCCGAGTCAGATGTATTGTTGGCATCGGCTTCCGATGCAATCATCGTTGGTTTCCAAGTACGTCCAAGTCAGAGCGCTCGAAAGATTGCAGAGAACGAAGAAATACAAATCAAGCTTTACTCCATTATCTACAAGGCTATCGAAGAAATTAAAGAGGCCATGGAAGGTATGTTGTCTGCGCGCATTGAAGAGCAAGTAATTGGCACTGCGGAAATTCGTGAAGTGTTCAAGATTACCAAGGTTGGAACCATTGCTGGTTGCTTCATGTTAGAGGGTAAGGTTGGTCGCAACAGCCGAGTTCGTGTAATTCGCGACGGAATTGTTGTCTTCACAGGACTTCTCGGATCTTTGAAACGTTTCAAAGACGATGTGAAGGAAGTGGTGAAAGGATACGAATGCGGATTGAACATAGATAAATTCAACGACATTAAAGAAGGTGACTTAGTAGAAGCCTTCGAAGAAGTTGAAGTGAAGCAAACATTATAAGAATGAAGAGAGCTGAAAAGGCTCTCTTTTTTATTCCGAATTAAAACTATACCATGGCAAAAATTAGTAACAAAGCGCCGAAGAACGCAGATGTAGTCGTAACTCTTTTCGATAAAAAAGAAGTTAAGAAACTGAAACTTCAAAAAGCTCAGTTGACTTATTTAGAAAGCGAAATCAAAGTGAATCGCAACATCGTGTTAATGCCTTCATTAACCGAAAAACATTTTTTCGTAGCAATAGAAGGAACGTGGAACGCAGAAGCGAAAGAGGCTATGCGTAAGACAGGTGTTGAAATTCAGGCGGCTGTGAACAAGACTAATCTTGAATCGCTGCACATTGTGAATCAAAGTACTTTCGAGAAAGCTGCGTGGTATTTGGCCGAGGGCGCTTCGTTAAGTAATTATCAATTTCTGAAATATTTTAAAGAGAAGGCGAATAAGAAGCACACACTTTCCAAAATCTTTGTAACGGATGCTTCTATCAAGGAAAGCGAATGGTTAGAGTTACAGGGAATAATTCAAGGAACAGAATTGGCGCGTACACTCGTTAACGAGCCGGTGTCTTATTTAACCGCAACTCAGTTTTCTGCCGAAATGAATAAGGCTGGAAAGGAAGCTGGATTCAAGACGCAGATTTTAGACAAAAAGCAAATTGAGGCTCTGAAAATGGGTGGATTGTTAGGCGTGAATAAAGGAAGTATTGATCCTCCAACGTTCACCGTTATGGAATACAAGCCCAAGAATGCAAAAAACAAGAAACCTATTGTTTTGGTTGGAAAGGGCGTGGTGTTCGATACAGGCGGATTAAGCTTGAAGCCTACTCCTGGTTCAATGGATGAAATGAAATGCGATATGGCAGGTGGTGCAGCAGTAGTTGGAGCAATCTACGCTATTGCAGCAAACAAACTTCCTGTGCACGTTGTAGCGCTTGTTCCAGCAACAGACAATCGCCCTGGCGGAAATGCAGTTTGTCCGCAAGACGTTTTAACAATCAGCGACGGAACAACCGTCGAAGTATTGAACACAGATGCTGAAGGAAGATTAATCCTTGCAGACGCTTTGGTTTATGCGAAGAAATACAAGCCGGAATTGGTAATTGATTTAGCAACATTGACCGGTGCTGCAGTGCGTTCAATTGGAACCTACGCGAGCGCGGTCATGGCTACTGCCGATCAAAAGGTGGTGAATAATTTAATGGATAGTGGGTTTGAAGTTTGGGAAAGATTAATTCAATTCCCAATGTGGAAGGAATACGGTGAAGAGATGAAGAGCGATGTGGCTGATTTGAAGAATCTAGGAGGCCCATTTGCTGGACAAATCTCAGCTGCGAAATTCTTGGAGCACTTCACAGATTATCCATGGATTCACATTGACATTGCTGGTCCAGCCTACCAAAATAAGGTAGATGCTTACCGCACGAAAGGAGGAGTAGGAGTAGGAGTACGTTTGTTGTACGATTTCATAAAAAAGAATTACGCTAACTAAACCGAATGATTATGCGGTTTGAAAACCATTGAATAATGGAAAAAGTCAAAGTTGGAATTAGCTGTGGCGACATGAATGGTGTTGGGCTTGAAACCGTGATTAAGGTTTTTTGCGACACCCGTATGCTCGAGCATATTGTCCCAGTTATTTATTCGCATGCTGAAATAATTAAGCAGACGAAACGTATAGGCGGAATGGAAGAATTCACATACCAAAATGTATTGACAGCTGAGGAAGCGGTTGCTAAAAAAGTGAATTTAGTGAATTGTTGGAAGGATTTTAAAGGAGATATTGAGTGGGGAAAACCGACTGAACTTGGCGGTGAGATGGCGCGTAGAAGTTTGGAAATGGCGGCGAACGATTTGGCGTCGAATAAAATTGACGTGTTGGTTACAGCGCCTTTCAATAAAGACAATGTGCAGAACGCAGATTTTAATTTCCCTGGACACACAGAATATTTAGCGAAAATGGCCGGTACAGAAAAGGTGTTAATGTTCTTAGTGAGCCCTGCTTTGAAGATTGGAATTGTAACTGGACACGTTCCTTTGAAAGAGGTAAGTGCCAACATTACGAAAGAAAAGATTACAGAGAAGTTGGCTATAATGCGCGAAAGTCTTGAGCGGGATTTTGGTATTCCAACTCCCCGTATTGCGGTGCTAGGGCTTAATCCACACGCTGGAGATAACGGATTAATTGGAACCGAAGAGAAGGAAGTGATTCTTCCAGTAGTTCGTGAGCAGGTGGAAAAAGGCTTTCATGTATATGGACCCTTCGGCGCCGACGGTTTTTTTGGATCAGGAGCTTATTTGAAGTTCGACGCTGTTTTAGCGATGTATCACGATCAGGGATTGGCGCCGTTCAAAGCGATAGCTTTCGATAGCGGGGTAAATTTCACAGCTGGACTGCCTATAGTTAGAACTTCTCCCGATCACGGCGTAGCCTATGATTTGGCTGGCCAAGGAACTGCCGATGAGGCCTCTTTGCGCGCAGCTATATTTACTGCGACGGACATCTTTTTGAAGCGCAAGGAATATCGCAGTTTTGCCGCTAACCCATTGCAGATGCAAGATATAAAAGAGAACAGAGAAGATCGTCGCGAATGAGAGTGAAGGTCTTGGTCATTGGACATACCCATGAACCTTACGTGAAGGAAGGAATTGCGCGTTACACCAAAAGACTTCCTCATTATTGTACGTTTGATTATGTTGAATTGAAGGACATCGGAACGAAAGGCCTAACCCCAGATATTCAAAAGAACAAGGAAGGGGAGCTTATTCTCAAGCAACTCAAAACCGAAGATTTTCTTTGCCTGTTAGACGAGAAAGGAAAGGCGTTCACCTCAGTTAATTTTTCAAAGCATATCGAAAAGAAACAACTTGCGGGAACCAAATCTTGGGTGCTTGTCATTGGCGGGGCACACGGGTTTTCAGAAGAAGTTTATGACCGTGCAAACGAACAGATTCGTTTGTCAGACATGACCTTTCCGCACGACTTAGTCAGAATAATTTTAGTAGAGCAATTGTACAGAGCCTTCTCCATTATTCGTGGTGAAGGGTACCACCATATTTAATTAGGACAGCTTCGAAAGAGCAGTTTCCAACGAAGAAATAGATTGGGTAACGTCTTCATGAGAAGCCGTTCCAACACTAAGTCTATACCAGGTTGAATCGACGGAAGATCCAAACGCGCGGAAGGGAACAATCGCCACTTTCGCTTCATTTAGAATATACGAAGTAATGTCTCCTGTGTTTTCCAGCACAGATCCATCAGCCGTTTTCCTTCCAATTAAATTAAATTGAACTGTGAGATAAATAGCAGCGACTGGAGGAATAGCACGAAGGGCAAATCCTTTTTCGCGCAAACTTTCGAATCCGTTGTAAAATCCGTTTAAGCGCGCTTGTAATTCTTCTTTTATCCAAGTCAAATAATTATCGAACAACGAGATGTCTTGCAAATATCTTCCCGCTGCAATCTGTTCTGGACGGGGTGCCCAAGCCCCCACGTGTCCAAGAATGCTCTTCATTTTATCAATGATAAATTTCGGCCCGAAGCCCCATCCCACACGAACGCCAGTAGCTGCAAGTGATTTCGAAATTCCATCTACGAAGATGGTGTATTTTCTCATTTCTGGACGAAGGGTAACCGGATCGAAGTGTTGTGTTTCTCCGAATGTTAGTAATGAATAAATCTGATCGTACATGACGTACAAGGGTTTTTCATTAGCACCTCGCTTTTCGTTTTCCTCCAACACCATGTCGCAAATACTTTCCAACTGATCTTTCGAAAATACTGTTCCTGTTGGGTTCAGAGGAGAGCACAGCGCCAAAAGAGAAGCACCTTGAATATGTTCCTTCAACAGGTCTGCATTCGGCATGAAATTGTCTTCAGGCAACGTCTGGACGAACACTTGATGCGCGTGTGAAAGGTGTGTGTAGTGGTTGTTGTTCCAAGATGGAACTGGGAACACAACTTTATCTCCTGGATCTACAAGGGCTTGGAAGATGGCGTAAATAATTGGACGAGCACCACCCGCTATTAATATTTCTTCAGCAGAATAATCGAGTCCTTGCTTTTCTTTCAAAATCTGAACTACGGCATTGCGCAATTCAAACACTCCGTTGGCTACTGGATAGTTCGTTAAATCTTCGTTGTAACAATCAATGATGAACTGCTTCAATTCAGCCGGAATAGGGAAAATTTTCGGATTGAAATCTCCGATGGTGAAGTTGTATATTTTTTCACCTTTAAGAATACGCTCGCGAATTTCTCCGCTTAGTTTAATAATTTCAGAACCAATAAGATTCTCTGCCATTTGCGAAACACGCAAGTTTAGCTTTTCTTGCTGAAGGGTAGAACTCATTTCAATAAATTGTCTCTCGGTAATTAGTGGCGCAAAAATAGTCTTTTTTCCAGAAAAACAGCAACTCTCAACACTCGTGTAACAATTCAAGAATGGTTCGAAAAGCTACAGCGCTATTGCCGTATTTGTCCACGTGATCTTTTTGAAGGCGCGGAGCGTGTTCCGCGAAATACGCATCTAATTCACTTCGGTTGGCTGCAGTATACTGCACGGCATAGGTAACACCGTTCTCTTCTTCACCGTGAACCCTTAATATTCGGTTTTGAAGAAACTTGCCCGTGCTCATGACATCTGGTATATGAATGTCTTTCATCCAGGTAATCCATTCTTCGTGAATTTCAGGATTTACGCTTACCGTTACGTTGTATACAATCTTGTTCATAGCTTTTTTCTTGGGAACAAAGATGTGGCGTTTTTCAAAAAGAAGATTAACTTTGAAAAAATTAATAATTATGCAAACTGGCTTCTTACACTTACACAAGTTACTTCCTTATTTATTACTGCTTCTTCCGCTTTTGGCTATTGTTGTTTCATGGTTGAAAGAGAAGAACGAAACAGTATCAGGTAAGCCAAGCAAGTTGGTTTTGTTTACATTAATCACTTGGCACATTCAGTTATTGGTTGGAATAGTTTTAGTTGTTTTGAAATGGACTGAACTTTCTGCACTCGGTAAGAATATTATGAAGGATGACGATGGCCTTTGGAGAAAAATGCTCATCGAACACCCTGCAATGATGATTCTCGCAGTAGTATTTATCACTATCGGATATTCAAAAGCGAAGCGTGCAACAAACGGTCGCGATCGTGCGAAGAAGATTGCAGTTTTCTACGGATTGGGTTTGTTGATTAGTATTGTTGCTATGACTTACATGGGATACTGGTCGAAAATGGCATTCATGCATTGAGAATGAACAAGAAGATTATTTACGTACTACTTTACTCTTTGTTAGCTTTTGTTTTTTCGCTTTGTTTCGAAGCGTGTTCAGAGCAACCGAAAACACAAGGGCCT
>CAMCUG010000022.1 GCA_945878835.1 Chryseobacterium gleum
AGAGGCTTGCTCTCATTCTGAATTTCGTTCATGTCAATGTTTTCATCGAAAAGATCAAGTGATTTTTTCTTCAGTCGAAAACTTTGCAAATGTGCATTGTATATGCGTACGGTATCACTTCCAACTAAAACATCTAAATAAATACAAAAATTATTCACTTCATTTTCAAACGGAACCTGCCCTTGATTGACAACCGGATAACTCGAAAAAATAACTAAGCCGAATCTACCTCCATCGGATAGAACATGGGTAGCTCTCTCCTGAACTGAGTATCCTTTTAGAATTTCATTCCTCGATTGTTCCGATAGAAAATCACCTCCGTTCGTATTCCAATAGCATTCTTGCAAGCAAAGAACATTTGGCTTTACATTATGGATTTCATTTAGTATCGCATCTCTATTTCTTTTCGCATTCTCTCCGTCGTAATAACCCATGAGATGTGTGTTGTGCGTCATTACAGTCATCCCCAATTCTTCCGCTTTCTGCTCCTTCGACAAACTAAAATTAAAAAAAGAGAGTAAATCTGGAAGTGAAAAAACAAAGCAAACACCAAAAGCTATAAGCCACTTCCATTCTTTTCGAAAGGCCATAAGAATAGCCGTTAAAACAAAGACCAATAAAAGTGGTAAAAAAAACAAACCCAAAACGCTAAAGAACATAAACACATTTGGAGTGAAATGCGCCGAAATATATGACAACAAATAAAATGAAATAACCACGAGGCTCAGAAGGCGAAAAACAAATCGCACCAACTTACTCCAATGACTCAACTTATTTATTTCTTGCGTCGGCGATTCCATTATTTCTCTTTATTTTGCTCTAGAAATTGTTTTTCTTTTGCTGATAGACTCTCAAATCCAGAACGCGAAATTTTATCTAAAATTGAGTTCAAATAATCTTCTCTTAATCTACGCTCTGCATTGAACTCATCATCTGTTTGGAACCGTTTATTGCTTCGCTTAACTGTAAGTTTCGGTGAAGGTTTAAACCACGAGAATATTTTTTCAATCCAATTCATTTCAACCCAATTATATTTTTCCGACACTGCCACTAACATTCCACCAAGCGCTCCGCCAATATGTGCAAACAGCGACAAGTTCCGAGCTTCGTAATTCGCAATGTCAATGACTTCCAAAAATAAAAAGACAGCGCATCCTAACCAAAAAGACAAGCCTCTTTCTCCATTCTTTCCAAAGTTGAAAAATAACCAACCCACCCATAGGGCGGTTATTCCCGAAGAAGCTCCAATGAGCGACACCTCCTTTTCAATGCATAAAAGAAAGGTTAATCCGCCCGCGGCGCCAGCTATCCAATATTTCAACGCATTAAATCCGGCATAACGTTCCTTCGACCAAAAAATCAAGAGCAACAGCAAGAGATAATTCCAAATGAAATGACTAACCTCAGCATGAAAAAAACTATAAGTCAACCAAGTCCAAAACCAAGATACGGAATCACTTTTCGTCGAAAAACCAACGTAGGAATCAAATGCTGCAACATCAACAGGGCCGACAGAATTAACTGAAAGTAGAACAACAACTAAACGCACTATACAACCAAATGCCAAAACCGCGCACAATAATTTCAATCCAATAGAAGTCGCGCGAAAACGATTTACCATACTTTCGAATTTTTCTGCCAATACTTTAACAGAAGATAACCGAATAGCATACCACCTAAATGCGCATAATGCGCCACATTGTCGCCAGTAGTTTGACGCATCGCTAAATAGAATTCAATGGCACCATAGATCATGACGAAATATTTCGCTTTAAGTGGAATAGGTGGGAACAACAACATTAATTCTGTATTCGGGAATAACATTCCGAATCCCAACAAGACACCGAATACAGCACCTGAAGCACCTACTACGCCCATATTTATGGCGGAATACAATTCAACCATTTGAGCTTTGTAGGCCCTTCCTTCTTCCAAACCAGTAATCATTACCTGATAAATTTCTTTATCAGAAAGGACTTGCATCATCTTCTGAATTTCCAAATAACTCACGCCCATGTGCAAAAAGAAAGCACCTACTCCGCAGGTCATGTAGTAGATAATAAATTTCTTCGTACCCCAATAATTCTCTAATGCCGTTCCAAATAAATACAAGGCGTACATGTTAAAAAATATGTGCGTGAAGTCATATTGCGAATGCATGAACATATGCGTAACAATCTGCCATGGACGGAAATTCGGACTCGAAAAATAGTAGCCGGTTAAAGCATCGTTCAATCCAGGAACAACGAAACAGGCTAAGTAAATAAGAACATTGATAATTATTATGTTCTTAACGGCAGGAGTCAAATTCATTCTCATAGTGCTTTATTTTCCTAATTGATCTTCTAAATAATCTATTCCAAATGTTAAGGCAATGGACTTTCCATCAGGTGCGAAATTTTTGTTCTCACATGCATTCCAACGAACCAGCATATCTAGCATCTCTGGCACCGTTAACATTTGACCTTTCCTCACAGACAATCTGCGCGTATAATCCTTCAATAAATTCATTCGCAAATCCGGTCCTTCAATGCCCATTCTTAAACTCTCTAAAACCAATTCAATAAAATTCAAAGCCGCCTGTTCATCAAGGCTTTCAGGAGCTGCAATAATCTCAGGCTCCCCTTCCAAATTCAACTCAACTCCGAACGAGGCCAATAATACATCGTGATCTTGAAGCAAGGATATGTCCTTTGGTTGAACATGCAATTGAATGGGGAATAACAACTGTTGTGCAACAAATGAATGACTATTCTGATTCGAATGTTCTTCAAACAACACCTGCCAATGTAGGCGAGTTTGATGAAACATCTTTAACTCAGAATTTATTTCGCAGCCAACAATAACTCTTCCTATTTGAAAGGGCGCTCCACCTTCCCAATCACCTGAATCGAAACCAAGCTGCTCTTGTTGAACTTCAATTTCCTTCTCGAATCCGTATCCAGCTTGCGCAAATTGCTCCATCCAATTGCGTGACTTCTGTTGCCAAGAATCCGACTTTTGAAATGGATTGAAATCGTGATCCACATCTACCTGAGGAATGCGCACAGACCCCGGACTCGCTTGTGTCAATGGAATATTTTCTTGCTCGAAATCGAGCGAAGGTGCAACCTGATTTTTTCCCAATCCCCTTCTCACAGCGGCATGCAACAAGGCGTGAATGCTACGTTCATCTTGAAACTTAATTTCAGTCTTCGTCGGATGAATATTAATATCTATGGATGAGGGAGGAACGTCTAGAGCAATTAAATAAAAAGGGAAACTTCCTGAAGGAAGAATTTGATCGTAAGCCTGCTGAACCGCATGATTCAAAAAAGGACTTTTAATAAAGCGTTGATTCACAAAAAAATATTGATCTCCTCGTGTTCGCTTCGCTATCTCGGGTCTCCCAACAAAACCAGAAATACGAACAATCTCTGTGTCTTCATCTAACTGAATAAGCTGATCGTTGTATTTACTTCCAAAAACATGAACCAATCGCTGTTTCAAATTTGATTTAGGCAAATCGAAAACAACATTTCCATTGTGCGTGAGAACAAAATGAACATCGGGATGTGTAAGAGCTACGCGTTCAAATTCATCAATAATATGCCGAAATTCAATCGCATCGGTTTTCAAAAAATATCGTCGCGCGGGTATGTTGAAGAATAAATTTCGAACTGAAAAAACGGATCCTTTCGCCGCTTCAACAGATTCATTGGCCAACAACTTTCCGCCTTCAATTTCAATACGTACGCCTTTCTCGTCCTCTTCACGCTTGGTTATCAATTCAACCTGCGCAACAGAAGCAATACTTGCCAAGGCCTCACCACGAAATCCTTTTGTAGTAATATTAAAAAGATCTTCTGCTTTGCGAATTTTTGAAGTTGCATGACGCTCAAAACAAAGCTGCGCATCTACTTCACTCATTCCTTTTCCATCATCAACCACTTGAATGAGCGTCTTTCCGGAATCTTTTATCACAACACGCACTTGAGTCGCTTCAGCGTCCACAGCATTCTCAACCAACTCCTTCACAACAGAAGAAGGACGCTGAACCACTTCTCCAGCAGCAATTTGATTGGAAACTTGATCAGACAGAAATTGTATGACACCCGAACTATTCATCTTTCAAATTTACAACAGAACGCACCGAATGAGTGCCTCGAATTATTCACTTTATATGCGCCCTTCCAAGACGGCTTCTATAGACTCGGATTCCCCACGCCAATCGACAATTTTTTGAATAACAAGATCAACAGTTCTGTCTGGACAAGACGCGCCACTGGTTACGATTAGCTTTAAATTTTCTTCAAAAAGAAGGGAAGGAACAATCTCCTCTTCCTTCAAATTTGAATAATTGAAAACTATTGCTTTCCGTCTCGAAACAAGATCATCCACATTTCGCACAAAATAAACCGACATCTTCTCGCCCAAAATCGTGGCAATTTGTATCGTGTTTGAAGAATTGAAACCACCCACCACTATGGCCAACTGCGCTCCACTTTCCAGCACTCCCAATGTTGCATTCTGATTGTCGTTGGTCGCGTAACAAAGTGTGTCGCGTGTGTCGGTAGTCGCATCTTCCCCATACATTTCAACAACAACATCTCTCAGATATGCTGCTATTTCTTGCGTCTCCGTCGCGAGCATTGTGGTTTGATTCACCACTCCAATTTTTTGCAAATCCCTTGAAACCGAAAAGTCCTTTGAATATTTATTCGCGAAATCTATTTCAAACTGCTCTTCGCTCAATTCTCTACGGATGTATTTAGCCAGCAATTCAGCTTCCTTCTTGTTTCGAACAACAACAACGGGACCTGTTTCTGCTGCATGCGAAAACGTCGCGCGCGTTTCTTCATGCAAATACTTTCCATGAACAACGAGAGTATAGCCGCGATTTCCTAACTCCGCAGAGCGCTTCCAAACCTTTTCAACGAACGGACAAGTTGTATTGTATCTTTCAAGATGCACACCCAACTGAGCCAATTCTGCGGCCATTTCAACGGTCGTTCCGAAAGCGGGTGTTATGACAATATCTTCTGCATTCAAAGTTGAAAAATCAATCAATCTATTCCCCTGATTATCCACTAAAAATTGAATTCCTTCCGCCAATAAATCTTCATTTATCTGAGGGTTATGTATCATTTCACCCAAAAGAAAAATTCGTTTATCCGGATTTTCAACAACTGCTCGGAAGGCTATTTCGATAGCATTTTCCACACCGTAACAAAATCCAAAATGACGAGGTATTACGATTTCTGTTTTTCCAATTTTGAAGACAAAAGGTGAATGATCCTTCTTGCGTGGATCGTTTACTTTGCGAATTTCTTTTATTCGTCCAAGAATTGTCGATCTATAGTGCTCTGGAACCTCGAATTTCTTCATTCTAATTTAATTTCTGCGGTGATAACAATGCGTGTGACTTATAGTTCAACCACATCTGATTATCAAATTCGATTAACTCGCCTTTTCTATTTGCTCGAAGCAACGCCTTAAAAATTCTATTCTTCGAATACAATTCTGAATGTTCTACCACGAACAAAAATGTTTTCAATCCTGCCAAACGCTGAACTTCAGGCTTTACTTTACTTTCATGCTTTAACGCATAAAGGACATTGCCAAACAAATAACCTAGCATCAGATCCTCTGTAAAAAAATATTCTGAATAAGGTCCTACTTCAACATTTACTTTAAAATTTGGATTCTTTGTGACCCACTCCATTACAAAAATACTTGCCGAGCTTCGCTCTATCAACTGCTCTGTTGGAGGTGTCGAAGTCAACCACTCCAAAAGATTTAAAACAACCTTTTCATTTTCAGCAAATGCATCCAAATTTTCCCACTTTTCTTCCGAATTAAAACTCGGGCATTTCCGATACTCCTGACTCCAAAGGGTGAGCGGCATAAAACAAAGTAGAAAAATCAGTTGCTTCATACTTCTTCAACAGTTTCAACAAATGAAATTCCGATATTCTTTAAATCGTTCAGCAAGGGTTCATAGAATTCTCGAAGTACAGGAATTTGTACTCCTCTCGATGAAAAATCTCCGTTGAATAACCGTTCAACAGCAAAAGCAATAGGCATACCCACTGTCTTCGACATTGCTGTTTTAAATTCATCATCACCCTCCAAAACCATGGATGAGTTCAGCATAAAATTCTTTCCATTCAGCGAATATCCAAATTTATGAACCATTACAATCATGTCCCGATCGCCTTTCTTCAACACCCATTTCTTCTCGAGTAATTGTTGCAAATGCTGAGCGCATGTTTGTTCCATATTCAACAGAGATTCATTATTAAAAATACCAATCTCATTAAGCATTGCAGCTATTTCCTGACTTTCATTTTTTATGTTGAAGTTGACACCCAATAACGATTGAGATAAGTCGGACCATGTTGAAAAAGATCCAGCGGGAATTTTCGTGTCGTCGTTCGTGAATCCATTCTTAACTAAAAAAGCCCAACCTCTGCAATATCCTTGCTTTCTCAGTGTGCCCCTTACTAATTTTTGAACTTTTTCTAATCCGTATAATTCCAAATAATGAATAGAATTTCTATTGGCATAAGCATCATATCGAACGCCGTCACAAGCAACGATTGTATCGACCTCATCGAATAAATTGTAATAAGGAACCATTCGAAGTTTGTTGTCATCTCTGTACATCGCGTGTCCTGAGCTGCCTGCTAGAATGATGTTTCTTGGATTCCATGAAATTTTATATCCCCAAAGATTATCATCACTTTCTGGCGCAACTAGTCCACCGGTGTATGATTCGAATGAAGTAATTTCAGCACCTTTTTCTTTCAAACGATGAATAATTTCCATAGCTGAAATATGATCTATTCCAGGATCAACACCCATTTCATTTAACACTAAAACACCCTCTTGCACAGCACGATCATGCATCGCATTTACCTCAGGATTCACATAACTTGGGGTAAAAACGTGAACATGAAAATTAATGCAATCACGAACAACTTCCGCATGCATAAAGGCTGGAAGCATAGATATAACAAGCGATGAATGAGCGATTAATTTGTGTCGAAACTTGGTGTCGCTCGCATCACCTGCGATAAATTCCACTTGCTCCAAATCACCATATTCTTCAATCCAATGTGCAACATTCGTGTCTGCGACAACAACATTCCACTTTCCAGATATGGCTCCTTCAACCAAAAAAGAAACCAAATGGCGTGCGCTCCTTCCAGCGCCGAACAGTATAATTTTCTTTATTTCCATCGAAAACAAAGTTAGCTAATACACTTAGCATCTGTTTCCTTACACTTTATTTTTTGGCATAAAATTTCATACAGGTAAAAACATAACTAAATTTACGCATCTACAACTTAGTAAGAATGATAAAAAAAATTACCCTTTTTGCCATAAGCATCTTAGTTTTTTCTAGTGCTTTCGCACAGATGAATGCTGTAATTTACTCTGAAGCCGGAGAAAAATTCACCCTTTACCTCAACGGTGAGGCCATGAATAGCGCGCCACAGTCAAACGTAAAGCTTCAGAATCTGACCTCTGAGTTTTATCAAGCTCGGGTAGATTTTCAAGATGCTACCCTAGCCGATTTCTCAAATAACAACTTCGCTCTTCATGCTGGTATGGAAGTAACCTACCAGGTGAAAAAGAACAAAAAGGGAGAATATGTCCTTCGCTTCTATACCGAGAACCCTATTTCTTCAACTGCAGCGAACCAGTCCAACGACAACAATACCGCTGCGAAAGATTTTGCAGTAGTGGATGATGCTCCTGCGGCGCCAAGTGGTACCCAGACAAATACTACCGTCCAATCAGGTGGAACTAGCCAAACAACAACCACGACAACAGTTACAGGGACCAATTCCAATCAAAATAATACGGGGAGCATTGGCATGAACATCAACGTAGACGGCGTGAACATGGGAATGAATGTAAACGTGAACGATGGCAGCAATGCAGGTAATGGCAATGTGGGAATGAATATCAACGTGGATGGAATGAACATGGGTATAAACATGACGGTTCCGGCGCACACCACTCGTCCAAGTGAACCTTCCCAAACTCAACCTTCCAATGCTACCATCGTCGGAAATGGAAATTGCACACGCTCAATGGATGCAGCTAGTTTCGGAAAAGCCAAACAAACCATTGAAAGCAAAGGGTTCGATGACACGAAACTTTCTTCAGCAAAGCAAGTAGCTAAAGCAAACTGCTTGACAACCGATCAAATTCTTGAAGTTATGAAGGTTTTCGGATTCGAAGAAAGTCGCTTAGAGTTTGCTAAATATGCTTATGACTTTTGCTTCGATCAGAACAACTACTACAATGTAAGTCAAGGATTTAGCTTCGACTCCAGTACTGAAGAGTTGAATGAATACATTGAAACGAAATAATATGAAGAACTGGCTCTACCTCATAGCGGTTGCAATACTCCTCAGCACCCAGGCTTGTCAAAACAGCAAGCACTACACGAAGCTTGCGCAAAAACAAGAAGCTGCCGGGCTGAACAAAGAAGCTTCTGAAAGTTACTACACCGCCTTATGGAAAAAGCGTGCGAACATCGACGCTCAGATAGGTATGAAGAAAACAGGGCAAACAGTATTAAACGGAATGCTCAGTGAATTTAGCCAAAAAAGTAGTTTCGGAAATAAAAAGGACGCCGTGTACACATTCATTTCGGTGCGCGAATACCAATCAAAAATCAGGGGCGTTGGTGTTGAACTTCAAATACCTGAATTTTATCTCGGCGATTTCGAAAAAGTAAAAAAATCCTTTCTTACCGAACTGTATGAGCAAGGAACTAAACTGTTGGAAGAAAATAAATTCAACGACGCCGAAACAAACTTTAACGAAATCGGAAGACTCGATCCGAACTTCAAAGATGCCGGAGATTTAAAAGACATCGCCTACTTAGAGCCTATCTATCAGAAAGGTCTTGCCGAATTTGAAGCGAAACATTATCGCTCGGCATACGGCAGCTTCATAAAAGTTGAAGAGCGGAAATTGGGCTACAAAGAATCAGCAGACTTGAAAAAGAAATGCATCGATAAAGGAAAATACACTGTAGCTCTTCTTCCGTTTACCAATGGCACCAATATGCAAGGAAGCGAAACCAAAGCAACAGCATACATTCTAAACGCGCTGACACAAATCAACGACCCATTTCTTCACGTTATCGATAGAGAAAATTTGAATAACATTCTTGCTGAACAACGCATACAAATGAGCGGAATTTTCTCTGAATCAAATGCTGTTGAAATTGGAAAAATTTCCGGAGCAAAGGCACTTATTACCGGGACTGTATTGAATCACACCGTGCAGAACGGGCAAATCAGAAAAGTTACCAGAAACGGTTTCGAATCGTACCAAGTCAAAAAAGTAAACGCTGAAGGCAAAACATTCTACGATACAGAATACAAGCCCATTCAATTCGATGAGTACTACAATTACGCAGAATCAAATGTTTCCATTCAATATAAAATGACTTCCATTGAAACGGCTTCTTTGATTAAGAACGATATTTTCACTGAGAAGAAAAAAGACGAGGTTATTTATGCCATCTATGGGGGAAACACAAACAATCTGTTTCCAGCCAGCGGCAATGTTGTCAACACGAATTTCCGCGATAGAAACACTTTGAAAGACATGTTAAGCGCTCGTAGAAATCTTCGTGACGGAAATGATTTAGCGAATGACCTTTACATTGAAATCGCTAAGAAAATCGCCGATAACGTCAAAACACAAATGCAAACGCTCGTTCCTTAATGAAATTATTTTTAAAATACTTCCTCTTTCTCGGAATCATTCTGATGAACGCCTGCAGAGGAAAAGAAACTGTTAAAACAGTTGTTCCTCCTCCGCAACCAAAACCTGAATGGGTGTCTGCGCGACCTGTAAACTCCTCTTATTACATTGGAATTGCCACTTGCTCGAAAACCACACAGCCCGCAGATTATCAGGCCATCGCTAAAAAGCTCGCGCTGAATGACCTTGCTACGGAAATTTCTGTAAAGGTTGAAGGACAAACCTTCTTCAACACCATGGAAGTAAATAAAGCGTTCAGTGAAAGTTTCAGTTCAAATGTAACCACGTCTTCTTCTGAAATGCTCGAAGACTATGAAGTTGCCGGTATCTGGGAAGACAAAGAGATGTATGCCATTTATTACAAGCTGAACAAATTCGACTATCAAAGTAAAAAAGCGCAGAAAAAAGAGAATATTATACGAGCTGCCTTTGATTATTTAATCAAGGGAAGAGAGGCTAAGAAATTAGGCAATATTCCTTCCGCCATTGATCTATTCTATCACGGTCTTTTTGCTCTGAAGCCCTATTGGACAGAAGTAAACCAAATGAAAGATGAGAGCGGAAAGGATATCTTCATTGATAACGAACTATTTTCTGAAATTCGCGCAGTTCTGGCAGATCTTCGATTCGAAACACCTTTGAAGAACATTGTACTTTCCTCTTCTAACGCTTTCAAAACGCAAGTGCCTGTAATGGTAACATACAAAGGCGTTGGCGTTCGCGGAATCAATGTAAGGTATGTATATCAGCGAGAAAACTACATGAAACCCAAAACAGCAATGTCGGATAATGATGGAATTATTCTCGCCGACATCGATAACATTAGCCTGAAAACTAAAAACAATGCACTCGAGTTAAGTTTAGTCATTGACGCATTAGTGCCACAAGATTTAGATTCAGACCTAGCATTGGCACTCGTTGCTGGAATTAATACCGACCAAAGAAAAATACCCATTGAAGTTCTTGCTCCTAGTTTTTTTGTAACATCAAACGAATTCAAATTAGACGGTACCAAAACATCAACTCTCGCTGAATCTGCACGAAACACCTTAATAAGCAAAGGAATGAGAATAGCAACAAGCGAGACTTCTGCAGACTTTGTTATTTATATAAACATAAACCCTAGAGCTGGGGAAGACATTCAGGGATTTAAGGTGGCTTATATCGATGGAAAGATTACAGTTAATGACACAAAAACAAGCTCTGCTATTTTCGAAAAAAGCATCAACGGAGTAAAGGGAGTGCAACTTTCTCACGAAAACGCAGTCTTAGAAGCCTATAAAAAAGAACGTGAAAACGTTGAATCAACCCTGATTAGCGAAATAATTAAAATAATTTTGTAAGTTTGGCATAATAACTGAAAACAACAATTAAACTAATATCTTGACGAAATGAAAACACGTATTACCCTTTTAGCAATTGCTGCAATGACATTGGTTGCTATTCCTTCTTGTAAGAAGAACAAAGACGAAGTAAAAACACCCGATCCGAAAGGAGAAGTAATTATTAACGAATACTGCGCAGGTGACCAATTCAAAAGCACCAAAGAAGCCTTCCGTTCAACTGCTACCGGCGAGAGCATGGATCGTGAAACGGCTAAGAAAAAAGCGCGTTCAAACTCTATGTCTGAAATGGCAAAAACAATTAACGCTACAATGAAAATTGTTGGAGACAACTACGTAAACTCAACTGAAGTCAATAACAAAGAGGAAGTTACTGAGTCTTTCAACGAAATGGCTCGCACAGTAGTTGACCAAGAGCTTCGCGGTTGTATCGAAATCTGTGAGAAATTAACTCAACGTCCTGACGGAACTTATGTAAGCTATGTTGCTCTTGAATTAAGCGGGAACTCAATTGCAGATGCTTACCAAAGCGGTTTGTCTAAAAACGACAAATTGAAAGCAGACTACAACTACGAGAAATTCAAAGAGACTTTCGACAAAGAAATGGAGAAACTTTCTCAAGGTAAATAATCTTTAACCTCTTCAAAAAGGTCACTTCGGTGACCTTTTTTTTTCACCATGAAATCACTTTTAACCCTAATTCTAGCATTCGGACTTTCGATTGGTTTTGCACAAACGAATCTGAATCTTCATGTTGAAAATATTCCTGCACCGAACTCTAAAAAAGTATTTTTGGAAGCCTTCGAAAAAGACCAGTGGCAAATACTTGCCAATGCCGATTTAGATTTTGCTTATAACGTTTCCCTCACCTTTTCACCTTCCCATACTGGTCAGTATCGCTTGCGATTTTCAGGAACAGGAAAGGCCTGGACTGACTTCTATGTGAACCCGAAAACACTTCCGAAATCAGTTGAATTGACTCTCGATTTTTCTAAACTCAACGGACTGCCGACTTCGCTTTTCAATTCAACAGAGCAAACAGATTATGTGGAATTGACCACCCTCTATTCAGCGCTTCAACTGGAATACGATAGTTACAAATCGATTGCTCATCCTGCATTTTTAAACAAGCAAAAAATCATCAACAATAGAATTCTCGAGAAAGGAAAAGAGGGCAATCTAACGGAGGTATACGCGAACATAGCTCCGCTTTTCTCAAGAAGACTCCCCCATGATTTCATGCAGTTCGACAGCACTATTTACTTCAAACATTTTCTTGGAAATGTTGATTACAACAACGAAATTATTCTTTTCCATTATGCATTCGTTCGTGGATTGAACCAATACTTCAATCAACTATACAAAGCTTATCCGAAAGAATATGCTCAGAAATTCACCGATGAACTGCTAGGCAGAATGGGTGAAAACGAAGCCGTGAATCAGTATTTGCATTCTTTCATTTTGAACAAAATGTTGGATTATAAAAACGAAGACGGACTTAGCTATTACTTGAATAACTATGCAGACGGGTGTTCCGACAATGCTTCGTTCAATGTGAATACGAAGAACCTCATTGAATCGTTAAAGAATTGCACTCCCGGCAAAAAAGCCGCTGAACTGAAATACCCCAACCCAGAGGGTAAAATAATTTCGTTGGAAGAGACGTGCAAAAAGAATAAAATAACATTGGTGATGTTTTGGAGAAGCAGCTGCTCGCATTGCGAAGAATTTCACCCACAACTTGTAGAAATTTACAAGAAATACCACGAAAAGGGCTTGGAAGTCTATGCCATTTCCATTGATAAAGAAGAAGCCCCTTGGAAAAATCATCTTTCAACACATCAACAACCCTGGATCAACGTCCTTCCTCCGATGGACAAGCGACCGTTTCTCGCTAAGCATTACCCTTCTCCATCTACACCAACATTAATTGCGCTTGATTCCAACATGAAAGTCGTGAGTAGACTCATTATGAGAAGCAGGTTGGAAAATTTCCTTGAAGAAAATATGGCTTATTTTGAATAACCCATTACTTTTGCCCTTTACAAATCAGAATGACCAAAGTAGATGTATTGTTAGGCCTTCAATGGGGCGACGAAGGAAAAGGAAAAATCGTCGATGTATTAACTCCAAAATATGACATCGTAGCCAGATTTCAAGGTGGACCAAACGCTGGCCACACCCTTGAATTCAATGGAACGAAACACGTTCTTCACACCATTCCTAGTGGAATTTTTCACGAGCATGTGACTAATATCGTTGGAAACGGAGTTGTCATTGACCCTATCGTTTTCGCTACGGAAATAGAAAAACTTACTGCGAAAAATGTAAATGTTGCAGCTAGACTTTTGATTTCCAAAAAGGCACACCTCATTCTTCCAACACACAAACTTCTAGATGCGGCATCAGAAGCTGAAAAAGGAAAATCGAAAAT
>CAMCUG010000023.1 GCA_945878835.1 Chryseobacterium gleum
ACACCCTGCGACAATACGTTTACTTTTACAAGTAGAATTGCTCCCTTGGTTGCGCAACAGTGCGCAAGTGGGTGTCACGAAGGTGCTAATCCAAGTGCGGGTTTGTCCTTAACCACTTACGACGAAATTAAAGCCATTGTAGACAACGGAGGTTTCACAGGATCTCTCGACGGAACCAATGGATATTCTATTATGCCGAAAGGAACAACAGGTCTTAGCACCTGCGACAAAAACGCTGTAAACGATTGGATTGGTGCGGGCGCACTAAACAACTAAACGAATATTATGAACAAGAAAATAATCATTATCGTTATCCTTTCCATCCTTGCTATTGGCGGTGGTGTAGCTTATTATTTATGGAATAAACCGAAGACCAACGCGGCTGATGTAAAACCAACTTACGTCTTATCAGCAGACGAATTAGCTGCCTCGTTTATTGCAGATGAAAATACAGCCAATGGCAAGTACGTTAAAGAAAGTGTTGCTTTTGAAATGACGGGAATCGTGGACACCGTTTACACCAATGAAGGAGGAGAGGACATACTTGTCTTTCAAACCAAATCAGAAGCAAAAGTGGCGTGTTCATTCAACGCTGGACAAGACTCAGGAAATCCGCGCCAATTTAAAAAAGGAGACTCCGCAAAATTAAAAGGGTATTGCGGTGGAATAGACATGTTCCTGGAAGTGCAAATGCGCGCATGCGCCATTATTAAATAATTCATGGCACCATTACTGAAAAGACAATCTTAAAATATTCTATTATGAAGAACTTACTTATTCTTATCGTTTTATCAGTTTCAACGCAGGTATACGCTCAACGTTATTTTTCTAAAACGGCACACATTAAATTCTTTTCGCACACCAGCGCTGAGGACATAAAAGCAGACAACTACAAATCAAGTATAATCATTGACAAAGCCTCTGGTGTTGTTCAAGTGGAGGGACTGATTAAAATGTTCGAATTCGAGAAGGCTTTAATGCAAGAGCACTTCAACGAGAATTATTTGGAAAGTGACACCTATCCAAAAGCTACTTTCAAAGGCAAAGGAGATTTTTCAGGAGTGAATTTCGCAGTTGATGGAAACTATAGCGTTAATGTGGCTGGACAATTAACCATGCACGGAACTACAAAAGATGTAAGTGCAATCGCTACTATTAAAATTGCTGGTGGAAAGATTGACGGTTCAACCAAATTCTATATCAATCCAAGAGACTACAATGTTAAAATTCCTGATGTTGTAAAAGGACAGATTTCAGATAAAATCGAGGTAACCGTGAAGGCTACATTGCAACCACTTAAATAATTAAAATGAATTCCAATCCATTTTCAAAAGGGCTGCTGTTGTTAGCTCTTTTGTTTTTTTCACAACTTGCTACTCGTGCTCAACCGGGAGATAGTCTTCTTGTTAAAAGCGATGAAGACGATCTACTTTCTTTGCTTGTAGGTGAGGAAGAACAAACCTACACCACTGCTACTTTTAAGACTACCCGCATTATTAATATGCACAGTGTAGAGAATGCAGCTGCTGGAGTTATGGATTTTCGTATCTCGCACAGATTCGGGTTCATTAACTCAGGAGCGTATGATTTGTTTGGATTAGATCAGGCCTTGATGAGAATAGGTTTCGAATACGGGGTAACTGACCGATTAATGGTTGGCTTTGGAAGAAGTAATGTAAACAAGGCATACGATTCATTTTTGAAATACAAAATACTTAGACAAGGATCTGGCAAAAGGAATATTCCGGTTTCAGTTTCTTACTTTGCCTCAGCCGTTTGTAATACGGTGAAGTGGGCGGACCCTAATAGAGACAATTATTTTTCTTCTCGCATGCAATACACACATCAGTTGCTAATTGCTCGCAAATTCAACAACGACTTATCACTTCAATTGACACCAACTTTGGTTCACAAAAACCTAGTTCCTACTGTACAAGATAAAAACGATATCCTAGCCATGGGGTTTGGCGGACGATATAAGCTCACCCAACGTTTTTCAGTGAATGGAGAGTACATTTATGTTTTACCTAATCAAATCACCTCCACATTCTACAATTCACTTTCGCTTGGAGTTGATATTGAGACGGGTGGACACGTATTCCAATTGCATCTTACGAATTCAACATCGATGTTAGAACCCGGATTTATTACAGAATCTGTTGGTCAATGGAAAAAAGGTGGAATACACTTTGGATTCAATGTCTCACGAGTGTTTACCGTAAAGGACAAGAGAGTAAATCCGGAAGACTAATTATACAATAGCTTTCGCTATTTCATCTTGAGTAACGGGTTTAACAAGAAAAGCCTTCATGTTCGTCTTCTCGGCATCTTCCATTGTTTTATTGTCTGAATTTCCCGAGATGTAAATAGCAGGTATGTTCAATGTTTGCTGAATAGTCCGCATGGCGCTTATTCCATTTGTTCCATCTTCAAGACGAATATCCATAACAACAACATCTGGCTTCAGTTCAAGAGCCATTCTTACTGCCTGAGTCTCTTCCTCGGCAACACCAACAACTTCGTGACCCTCACGTTCAATGAACATTTGGTGCACAAAGCGAATAAGCTGATCGTCGTCTACTAAGAGTATTCGCATTACTTTTTAAATTTAAGAAGGTACTTCAATCCGTCCTCCGACTTTATCTCCAACTCACCTTTCAATTGCGAAGCAAAGGTACGCATGAGTTTGAATCCTAGCGATTCGTTTTTCCCTTCTTCAAAATCGGCATTCAGACCTGGTCCGTTGTCGCAAATTTCCATTTCAATGCACTCACCCACTTCCTCCAATCGAATTCGAATTTCAGGATTTTCGACAAAGGGAATGGCGTACTTGTATGAGTTCGTTAATATCTCATTGGCAAACAAGCCGCAAGTAACGGCCTTACTAATATTCAATTCTACAGGCTTGCCAATAAACTTGAGCTCTACAGTCTTGTTCACAGAAAGCAGATGCTGAAGATGCTCAGCCAAATTTTTCAAATACGCGAATAATTCTATTGCCTCGAAAGAATGAGACTTATATAACATCTCGTGCACAAGCGCCATAGCCTTAATTCGAGATTGTGATTCTCTGTATGCAAAAGCAATATCTACATTCTTCTCTTGAATGGCCTGCAATTCCAGCAATGAATACACTACTGTTAGATTATTTTTAACGCGGTGATGAATTTCACCCAATAACGCCTCTTTTTCCAACAACGATTTTTGAAGCTTTTCTTGGGCATCAATAACCGGAGTAACATCCATTCCGAACCCCATCATGTATTTGATTTCGTCTTGGACAATAATTGGCTTAAATCTTTTCAACGAATAACGCGCGTTTCCATCAGCATCAACAATTTTCTCTTCCATCTCTACCATTCTGCGTTCGCGCTTGGACTGTTCGAAAAATTCTTTTCGAACTTTAGCCATTGAATCGTTGGTGCCTTTAAACTCGCAATAATCAAAATCGGTTCTTCCAATGAGCCAATTCCGCACCTCTTTGTTCTTAACAGCAAATTCATTAATGAGCATATAGCGCTGCTCGAGGTCGAATACGGCAATATCTACAGCAGCAGAATTCAAGACAACCTTATAAAAATCTGCAGAAAATTTCTCAAAAGGTCTTTGAATATTTTTCAATTCAAAATAAATGATTTCACCCTTTATCTCATCTTGATTTAACTTAAATCGATGAAACATATATTCAAGAACAACACCCCGGTAGGTATATGATTTCATTCCTCCTGCCTCACCTTCGTAGACCTCTAAATCATTTAGTTTTTCAGATATTTCAGAAAGACCTAAACCTTGTTTTCCGAAAAGGAGCAGTGCATCTTTCAGCTGATGAATGGGGTGGCCCGTCATATTTTCAAATGAACAAACAACTCTACTATTATCGTCTATGAATATCCACTCTATATTAGGAGCGGATGAGACTAAATCAAATTTTTCATTTTTAGCAGTTGAAAGAGAGGACGTCTCTATTTCTAACAAATCCGTCTCATGGTCCCTTTTTAAACAAATCCATTGAAGGCCCGGTTCAACTATGATTGTCCTGTTAAGATACCAAAAGATTCCGTCGAATTTATTAGAAGTAGCCCTGCTGAACGTTTCACTATTCTGAAAATACCAAGCAGCCTTTTCACCCCACAGGTAAACCCGATCCTGATTGTTCCAAATGAATTGATTCGATTTTAAAAGCTGCATCTTTTCAAAGATAAACGCTGTTCAATAAAAAAAGCACCCTAAAGATGCCTTTAAGATATATCAACTTATCTTATGCATTGACCCCGCACAAGTGCATAATGAAGAAAAACAGTGCACCTAAGCCTGCTGAAATAGGGATTGTGATTATCCACGCCACCAAAAGTTTGCCTGTTACACCCCACTTCACCGCAGAAATACGCTTTGTAATTCCAACACCAATGATTGAACCCGTTATGGTGTGGGTCGTTGAAACGGGAATACCCTGAATGCTGTCTCCCGCCAATTTCCATGGGAATTTCAGTCCTTCCGTGAAGAAAAGCGTAATTGCACCAGCAGATTCTGCGGCAACGCCTTCGAAAGGATTCACTTTGGTTATTTTGTTGCCCATTGTCTTTACAATCTTCCAACCACCACTCAGAGTTCCAAGTGCAATAGCCGAGTAACAAGAAATTGGCACCCAATCAGGCATTTCTTTAATACTTCCGATTTCCTTTGAAGCGAGCAGGGCAACTGAAATAATTCCCATCACCTTCTGTGCATCGTTACCACCATGGCCAATACTGAATGCAGCACTTGAAACCAATTGAAGTTTTTTAAACAATCTGTTGGAACCTGAATTGTTTAGAGTGCTCAGAAACAAGGCGCAAACACCTAACGACACGACAAGAAATCCTAACAAAATCCATTTGAAGTTCCCACCATAAAGGGCAATATCTAACCAATCCAAACCAATAATTCCATGTGTATTTACCTTGGTCATATCTGTTTCCAACGCTCTGCCAACCAAGTAACACGCACCAAAAATTATGCTTAAAGTAATAAGCTTCATGTACAACTCTTTTCTGAATGCATTTAGCAACCAAACAGAGATCAGGTATGACATTAGCATTCCAGCAATTGGAGCCACAACAATGAAGATTGCCGTTGCGATTACAATTCCAATGTTTATTGCATCTATGCCGTATGCCGCAAGAAAAGCTCCGGCAAAACCGCCGATAAGTGTGTGAGAAGATGATGAAGGGATACCATAAAACCATGTGAGTAAACTCCAAATGATTGCAGATAATAATCCCGCTGCAATCAAAGGAAGAGCTGAAACTTCCATTGTATACTTTATATCAACCGTTTTTGCAATTGTATTAGCAACAGCGTGGTCTTTGAATATAAAAAACGCAAGGAAATTGAACATGGCCGCCCATACAACCGCCTGAAACGGGGTAAGAACTTTCGTTGATACGATAGTGGCGATAGAATTTGCTGCATCGTGAAACCCGTTGATAAAATCAAATATCAGCGCTAATGCTATGACAGCTATGAGCAAGAATGAATAATCCATTCCAGTATCGATTAAGAGTTTTTAACTAAGATTGATTCCAAGACATTTGCGACATCTTCACATTTGTCAGTGGCTATTTCCATGCTGCTTAAAACCTCTTTGGTTTTAATCAATTCCAAAGGATCCGATGCTTCAGCGAACAATCGAGCAATGCTTTCGTCGAACAAATCATCGGCTTGATTCTCAAGAGAATTTATACGAATAATCGCTTCTCGAACACGCTGCACATTTTTCATGCTTCTCATATCGTGAATAGCGGCATCGATTTCAATGACCTGCTTCAATAAAACTTCGCTCATTAACTCCATTGTTTTTGAGAATTGCTTTACATTGTACAACTGAATGCGAGTTGCACAACCGTTGATATAATCAGCAATATCATCAATACTTGTTGTCAAGGCATGAATGTCCTCTCTATCAAATGGCGTGATAAAATTCTCTGACAGTTCCATAAATATTTGATGGGTGATATCATCTCCCTTTTGCTCAAAATCTCTAATTTGGCTAATACAAGTCGCTATTTGATCGGGGTCAGTAAGCTGAAACATTTGATTAAAAACCCTTGCTTGAGCTACTAGGTTAGAAGTATCCTCTGCAAATAAATCAAAGAACAAAGCGTTCTTTGGCACCATGAATGAAAAAAGACTCTTGAGCTTCATAAATATAATTTTACTTTGCAAACAAACACCAACTATGTTATGCTAACGTTAAACGCCTATTGTTTTATCGTTTATTTTCCTTGAAAACACTAGAAATTCCTGCGCAACGCGAGCAATTGCCATTTCGTTTGGATGACAGCGATCACTTTCAAAATAATCGTCGTTCCGAAGAACGTCAGTTACGAATTCATACGAAGGAAAATACGACGCATTAAAGCTCGTACAAAGTTCATGAGCCAATTCCAAACATCGTGCTTTTGTTCGTGCATTTTCAGCCACACCCATACGCCAATGTTTGACTGGTGACACGGTAAAAACAATTCGCAGATTCGGATTCAATAGCTTTATAAACCGAATGCACTCCGTGCCCGCATTAATCATTTCATTCAATGAAATAATTTCTTGTTGAAACTCTTGCTGAGGAAGACGTTGGCAATTTCCTACCAACCCTACATCCTTGTGAATCCAGGCATGAGCCGTGCCAAGCGTTATTACCAGAGTACTTGCGGATTTCAAAGTGTTGTGCAGAAAGGTAAGGTTCGAATGCACAAACTGAATCAATTCATCTTTTGAATCTGCTCTTGACACTTTTCCACCGGCCATCGATTTCCATTTTTCTTCGTGAAAAACAAGCTGCATTTCATCTTCCGAAATATAATTTCGACAAGCATAATTCAACCAATTAAAAATAGGTATGGGATGAAACAACGTCCCGAAAATATTGGAAGTTACTTTGAACCCCTCTTCGTAGAGATATGGCTTAAGATTGTCTGAAAAACATGATCCTATCAAAACAATCTCCTTCCCTTCTGGCCTCTGCCAATGCTTGAAAAGATCTAGCATTGCGCAAGGATTTGAATTTGTTCGTGAGAAGATTCACCACATTTAAAATGTCCGAGTGGACAAGATTTTTTTCCATGCAATCCGCAAGGACGACAAGCCAAATTTTCATTTGACTCAGCAATGCGCGAGCGATCTGACAATGGTCCAAATCCGAATTCAGGGATGGTAGAACAGAAGAAAGCCGTGGTTGGTGCATTCATAGCAGATGCGAAATGCATAGGCGCGCTATCGTTCACGAAATTCATTGCAGCATCTCTCATGAGTGCTGCTGATTCTAAGAAATTCAGTTTTCCACAAAGATTCGTTGCGTTGAAATTTTCAACGCCCCTCACCTCTTCACACAAATCAAAATCTCCTTTCGCCCCCAATAAAAACACGTGATGCTTTTTCGCCAATTCAGAAACAAGTTGAATGAAATTCTCTTTTGGCCATTGCTTGGTAAACCACACAGAAGATGGAGCAACACACACATAAGGTTTACTTTTAAATTCTGTAACTGCCTCAAAATTTTGAACTGAAGGAAACAATCGCGGAGGAAAATCACCCGGAACAAATTCGCGAAGTAATTCTAAATTTCTGTTTACTTCATGAAGTCCATTATTCACGTCGTGCTTGAACTTCGAACTGAAACAAAATGAAAATGGATTTTCTTGAAATCCAATTTTCTTCAAGGCACCGCTTCGCCACGTTAGAAAACCTGTTGAAGCAAAGCGCTGCAAATTGATAACACAATCGAATTTTTCTTTACGAATTTCAGTGCTCAACTTGAAAAGATTTCTGAGCTTGTTTTGACCTTTGTTCCATATCCAAACGCGATCAATGAAAGGATTGTTTTCCAGCAAAGATTCGTTTCCCTTTCGAACTAAAAAATGAACTTCTGCATTATCCAATTGCGCCAATGCCTCGGCCATTGGGGTTGCTAGAACCACATCGCCGATGAACGCTGTTTGAATAATGAGAAACTTCATACTTACTCGTTGCCGAGAATGCTAATTAAAAGTTTTACCGGAACATAGCTTCTTGAAATTCCATCGAACATATCCAAATTCACGTATTCAACATAAACTTCCTTGTTCAAATAAAACGAAGGGTCAGCCTGAATATCGTCGGATCCATCGAACCAATACAACCAAAGTAGTTTCTCTTCAACACCCTCTACATTAATAACAATATATCGTTGAGCACCACCTTCTTCTCTTACATATCTTCCTGTCATAATGCCAATTTCTGCATCTTCTTCAGAATACTCCTCTTCAACTTGCTCCCCAGATTCATCATACTCTTCTGAGGCCTCAGCTTCGCTATTTGCATTGTGCGCTATGATAATGGAAAGCTCGATAAACTTGGGACACATGGCACCCAATTTTTTACCTACTTCAATTCCAATTTGATATCCAGTTTCTTGATTGAATTCTTTCAATTTCATTTCTTTCATTAGTGCATCCATGTTCTCCATAATCGATGGAGCCATGCACTGACCGAGCATCATCTCAGCATCCATCGAGGTCATGTCGTTATCGATTTCAGTGGCATTGATACAATCACAAGCAGCGTTAGCCACCTTATCAATTGCAGAGCGTTGAGCGAATGTTGCAACCGATATTATCGATGCAAATAAAACTAATGTGATTTTTTTCATTTTGAATTTATATGGAAATTATGCGGATACGTTGTATTCTCTCAATGCAGCATTGAGTGAGGTTTTTAAATCTGTGCTTTCTTTTCTTTTTCCAATGATCAGCGCGCAAGGAACTTGAAATTCTCCAGCAGGAAACTGCTTAGAATAACTTCCTGGAATCACTACCGACCTTTCTGGTACCTCACCAATGTATATCACAGGTTCTTTTCCGGTTACATCCACAATTTTAGTGGATTGCGTAAGAACAACATTCGCTCCAAGAACTGCTTCTTTTCTCACTCTTACCCCTTCCACCACAATACAACGAGATCCAATGAAGCAGTCGTCTTCAATTATTACAGGAGCCGCTTGAACAGGCTCCAATACTCCACCTATTCCAACACCGCCGCTTAAGTGAACGTTCTTTCCAATTTGCGCGCATGAACCAACAGTAGCCCACGTGTCGACCATTGTGCCCGCACCCACGTATGCACCAATGTTCACGTAAGAAGGCATCATAATAACACCTGCTTCCAAATGCGCTCCGTAACGAGCAATGGCATGAGGAACCGCGCGCACTCCTTGCGCCGCATAGTCTCTTTTCAATTCCATTTTATCGTGAAATTCGAACGGGCCTACTTCAATAGTTTTCATTTCTTGAATAGGGAAATATAAAATCACCGCTTTCTTCACCCAATCGTTCACCTGCCAGTTGCCATTTTCCAAAGGTTCAGCAACGCGCAAATTCCCTTTATCTAGGGCTTCAATGATTTCCCGAATGGCCATTCGGGTATCTTCACTCTTCAATAATTCTCTGCTCTCCCAAGCTAATTCTATGGTCTCTTTATGCTGTAACATTCTTTTGCTATAATTTCGTCAAAAATAAGCGAAAACATGTCAAAGGCATTGGGAATTGATTTTGGAGAAAAGCGCACGGGATTGGCCATTACCGATAGTCTTCGTATTGTGGCTTCGCCGTTGGAAACTGTTCCGACAGATAAACTCAAAGCTCACTTAATTCAATTGGTACCGAAAGAGAAAATTACCACCTTGGTATTGGGAGAAGCCCGTCATGCAGACGATACAGAGGCGCACATTACCATTAAGCAAAATGAATTTGCCGACTGGTTACGAAAACAATTTCCTGCGATTGAATTGGTTCGAATCGATGAGCGCAATACCAGTCAGCTCGCAGCTGAAGCGCTTTATCAAGGAGGTATGCGCAAAAGTCAACGTCAAATAAAAGAGAATCTAGATAAAGTCAGCGCAGCAATTATCCTGCAATTGTACTTGAATTCGTAAACGGATCAAGCTGTTTCAGCACTTCCAGCAAATTTTTCCAACCTACAATTTCTGCTGCGTACAAAAGTGAAAAGACACGCTCTTGTTCAATGTGCTTCGGATAAGTAAAAGCGAAAAACTTTTCTAATTGACTAAATTTTACTTCTTCTTTCGATTTAATCGCCTTCTTTATTTTTTGTTCAATATTACCCCATTGATCCAACTGCCTCTTTTCTTCCGCACTTAACCAACCCACTAACGAGCCATCTATTTCAGAAATATAACGGCGCAAATTCTCAAAGCTTTTTGACGTTTCCGAAATCTCATTTTCAAAAGATTTCACATTCATTGCACCCAACATTTTCTTTTGGACGTCTTGCAATTTTTCTTGAACCAATTCAACAAGGTCTAATTCATTCTTCGCTACAAATTCTAAATCTCTCTTCCGCAGGAGTACCATTGAAATTCGATGAACTAAAAGTGGCATTTGAATATTTGCAGCCTGAAACGCATTCTTCAATTGAAGCCAATAGGCCAATTCTGAAGGACCTCCGATATAGGCAATGTTGGGAAGAACCGTTTCTTGGTAAAGCCCACGCAGCAACACATTCGGACTCAATGCACCTGAAATTTCGCTCAACTCCAATTTCGTGAAGTACCTTTCGCCATCACTCGTTTGAAATTGCGCACCGTATTTATCGATGCGCTTTCGGGTTTTCAAATCACCGTTTTCCTTCAACCAAAATAAATTAAATTCTCTTGGTTGAATGTTTGGATTGTATCCCGAATTTTCCAAAGCATTATTCGCTTTCGACACTTCAGAAAAAATAAATTGCTCTTGAATTTCCTTATCGAAAAGAGATGCTGACAACTTCTTTAACACCTCGTCATTTCCATCTATGCATACCAAGCCAAACTCACCTAACAATTCATTTACCCAGAAACGTGTTGCATCGGCAAAATTATTTTTCGAATAGGCTTGAATAAACAATTCACTCAATCCAATTTCGTTGAACTTTCCCTCTGCTTTTCGTTCATTCAACCAAGAATAAAATTCTTTTGTTGGAAGTTCACCAGCTATTCCTTCAAAGTCTGAAGCTAATTCAACCTTTTCGTTGCCCCAATGAAAGTGACGAATCTCTTCAATGTCGTGATCTTCTGTGGCCATCCAATACACAGGGACAAAATTAAATTCTGTTTGACTGTCTTTCAACTCTTGGGTAATTCGAATGGCCGTGAATAATTTGTAAATCAAATAAAGCGGACCACCTGCAGAACATATCTGATGTCCAGTTACAACCGTGAACGTATTTTCTGAACGAAGCAACTCAATATTCCTTTGCAAATTCTCAGATAAATCGAGCTGCTGATATTGCTGAATTAATTGGGTCGATAAGGCACTTCTTTTCTCATTAGAAAATGATCTATTGCGCGCGGCAGTAATACAATTTTCTTTCGTAAAAAAATCCGAAATGAATGGTCGCACATTTTCATCTTGATTCAATAAATCTTGAACCAATGGTGAGACTTTAAGCGGGATTTCTTGAATGACCTTCATAACGCGAAGGTACTGCTACTAGCGCAGAAGTGTAACATAACCAGATTGCGTTCCATCCTCACCTGTTTTCGCAATTCTGTATTTAACCACGTAGTAATACGTTCCATCTGGACAAGCGGTTTTGCCGTTCGTGCCGTCCCACATCGGATTGGAAACATTTTTCGATTGGAAAAGCAACTCGCCCCAGCGCGAAAAAACCTCAACACTTACAATATTTCCACTTTCACCAACAGGGATGAAAACATCGTTTTGTCCATCGCCATTCGGAGTGAATGAATTCGGAACAAATACGAAATTCACTTTATCAGGTGCTGGACCTTTATCTGAAGAATTCTCATCGGGAACATTATCGCCGTCTATTTCAATACAGGAAAAATTATCTACGAAATAATATCCAACTTCTGGGTTTCCAGAACCTTCTATTACAATCTCGCGCTCTGAATCAGAGCCAAAAACACCTAATGTGAAAAATTTCTCGTCATCAATTAAAGGCATATATTCGAAACTGATTTTTTTCCATGTTTCAGAATAATAGACGCTGTCAATTGCAAATTGAGGAGAAAAATAAAGCGGGTCGAATCCGGTTTGAACAGGCGCAAAGGTTGACAAATAAACTCCAATGTGATCTATCGCTAGTCCTGCGGTGCTGGTTACTGTTGATTTTCCGTTCGCCAAATAGAACGAGAGTTTATATTTATTTCCTCGAACAAGGGGTGCCTGAAGTTGGCATTGCAGATAGGTTCTTTTGTTCGTGAAATTTCTTCCACACATTGTAATTCCAACCATGGCGTTTCCGTTGTTTGCACTCAACAAACCAAAGGGAGTTTCCGGTAAATCACAAGCGCTACTGGCACCTACTTTATAGAAATCAGGACCTGCAACATCACTTCCCGCGTTACTCCAGCCGACGATTTTACCCCATTCACCCAATAACTGTGGCAGAGCGGTGCTCTGCTCGAAACTCGGGTTTGGAAATTGTGCCTCCGCACTAAACGAAGCCACCAAAAGAATTAAAACGATGTAGTAACGCATAACACGAATATAAGTCAAAGCCTTGTATTTATTTTCCATCGTTCATGAGTATTCGTAATCCAAGAAATAAGTTACTGTATTGCATATGATAATTCACACCTGATTCACTCACTTTATTCACGGGTGGAAAACTCCAGTTCGCTTGCACAAACACATTTAATTTTTTCGTTAAACGAAATTCTGAACCCACTCCGACCAACACCCCGAATTGATTCCAATTCTGATTACTAAGATTCACGTTTACAAAACTACCAGCAGAATTTAAGAAAAGCATCTGACCCGAATTACCCCCTGTGTTTTTC
>CAMCUG010000024.1 GCA_945878835.1 Chryseobacterium gleum
ACCTTTGGTATCAATTTTATTCAAAGGAATTTCCTCATGGTCATTTCCAACAAAAACCCCTTCTTCACTAATTGAAGTAACCATTAACTCTTGAATGGTGCCCGGACTCAAATAATCTGTCATAATGCAAAGTAAGAGCACAACCGCTAAATTTAAGGCTTTTTCGCGATTTAGTTTTCAGACTTCGCTTGTTCGTGTTACATTTGAGGCACTAATCCTGAGCCATGAAATCTTTTTTACTCGCAGCGTCATTTATTCTTTTCACTACCATCAGCAGTTACTCGCAGTGCGCTGCTGGCGAGACTTCCGTGACATTCGTTATGCACACCGATGCATGGGCCTATGAGAACTACTGGCAGTTAAACCTAGCAGGAACGGGATGTACAGACATGCCTTTGGCGGAGGGTGCGAATCTAAATGTTGGCTGCGCTGGAACTGAATCGGCGAACAGTGCAAACGGCTATGCAGACAACACTGTTATTACTGAAGGACCTTTTTGTTTGACGAATAACACCGATTATGAATTGATCTATCTCGATTCTTATGGCGATGGAGGATTGGTGATTGAAGTCTTTGAAAACGGCGCATTGACGCACGTATACGTCGGAGGTGGTAATGGTAACACTTGGACTTTTACAATCGGCGTCAGCAATGCTCCTGCCTACGACAGTCCTTGCAGCGCATTGGAACTTACAGCGGACGGCCCTTCTTTATTGTTGAACAATACTGATGCGATTGCTGGATTTGGTGAACTTGCTCCCGCCGGTTTAGATTGCGGTGCATACGGATTTTGGTGTGAGGGAAACTCAACCAATTCTATTTGGGCGAAATTCATTCCAACGACCAATACAACTTCATTTGAAGTGACGACATGTAACCCTGGAACAAGCACTGATTCTCAAATAGCGATTTACAAAGTAACAGACTGTTCGAATTTCGCGACGTTCGATTTAATTAGTTCGAATGACGATATGATAGGCGGATGCTCGGCTGGAGAACTTTACGCTTCTCAAACTTACACCTCTTGCCTAGAAGCTGGGCAATTGTATTTGATTCAGATCGACGGTTGGGAAGGTGCTGTGGGAGATATTGAATTGTCGGTACACACATACAGCAGCTCAATTTCTTGGGATGCATTGGTAAACGGAATTTCCTGTCCATTAGATAAAGGTGAAACGGGAGATGGCAGTGTGTTTCCTTATAGCGTTGGTGCGGGCGCAAACTTCAGTTCGGTTTGGACTGGACCAAATGGTTTCACGTCTACCGATCAATATTTGGAAAACGTGGACCCAGGAACGTACACATTAACAGCAACGGCAGGATGCGGAGAAGTTCATATAGAAACATTCGATATCGTTCAACCTGAGCCATGGATGGTCACAACAAATATTATTCTTCCTGATTGCGATTTAGATAACGACGCGAGTATTGAAGTGAATTTAGCTGGCGCAACTGCTCCTTATGAATTTGCTTGGAACGATGCTTCCGGAACGCCTATTGGAGTTGACAATCCGTTAACCGGAATTGGAATTGGAACATACAACATGTCCATTACAGATGATAACAATTGCACTTACAACTACACATTCAACATTGCAGATTGTGTTGGTGTTGAAGAACTTTTGCAGGCTACTATAAACGTCTTTCCTAATCCATCGAAAGGGGCATTTACGTTCACACATGCGTCATTCAAAAATGCAACTTGGAGTCTCTTTGATATATCGGGAAAAATGATTCATTCGGAGAGAATTGCATCAGGTAGCACTTCCACTTTCGTGAATGTAAATGTTCCTTCGGGCGTTTATTCTTTGCGCATTGTTGCTGAAGATATCCAGCTTCAGAAGAGTGTTGTTGTGGAATAAAAATCTCCTTCGTCTAATTACAAGCTCTCAAGCTTCTTTATCAACTCCTGAACCTGTTCCGCAGAAACATTTCTGTGAAAGACAAAGCGAAGCCATACCGGTCCGAAAGGGAAACACTTGATTCCCAAAGGAGTTAATTTCTCTATCATCTCGGCTGAAGAATTACTTGTAGGTCTCCAAATAACAATGTTCGTCTCAACAGGCATAATTTCGGCGCAATAGGGCATTGCACTCAAAACACTTCCGATGGCTTTCGCATGCGCGTGATCTTCATGCAAGCGGAATCTCTCAACTTGAATGGCATGCAAACCAGCTGCAGCAAGGAATCCAGCTTGACGCATTCCTCCGCCCATGGTTTTTCTACGGCGACGTGCCTTCAGAATAAAATCCTTCGATCCCACCAAGAAACTTCCAACCGGAGCTGCAAGTCCTTTGCTTAAACACACACTTATTGAGTCATAAGCCTTCGCATATTCTGCCGGACTCATCTTAGTTTCTTCCAACGCATTGAACAATCGCGCACCATCACAATGCAAAGCCATTCCATTCGCTTTACACACTTCCTGAATTTTCAAAATTTCATTGAAATCCCAAATGGCTCCTCCGCCTTTGTTAACGGTATCTTCCGTGCAGACTAAGGAAGTATTCGGCAAATGAACGTCTGCTCTGTTGTTAATGTTCGCCTTCACTTGTTCTGCCGTGAACATGCCACGAGGGCCGTCTAACAGACGAACAGAACTACCGCTATTCAATGCAATTCCTCCACCTTCATAGATATAGACGTGTGCTATGTTGCTGCAAATCACCTCATCGCCTGGACGAGTATGAATATTAATAGCAATCTGATTCGACTGCGTTCCACTGGTGCAAAACAGCGCGGCTTCCATGCCGAACAACTCCGCTGCATAAGTTTCCAATGCATTTACTGTAGGATCTTCTCCGAACACATCGTCGCCCACTTGCGCCTCGAACATGGCCTTTCTCATTTCGTCTGAAGGAACGGTGAACGTGTCACTGCGTAAATCAATTATATTCGCCATAGATGTATTCATTTTTAAATCCGAACAAAAATACACGGAATAGCGCTATTCTCTTTTTTCTGTTGCTTTCATTTTCCATTGGTCTAACAAACATTGCCTCCGGGCAACAATGGGGATATGTTGTTTTCAAAGACAAAGGCCTTCACGACAATTCCTTTCAAAACAATTTCACTCCAGCCGCAATTGAAAGACGATTTCTTCAAAACATTGAATGGGATGAAAGGGATGTTCCTGTTTCAGAAGAATATCTTTCTTTGGTTGAACCCTATTCAGACAGCACCTTCGGGACAAGTCGTTGGCTGAACGCTGCGGTTGTTCGAGCAACAGAGAATAATTGGAATTTCATTTCGAAATTATCGTGTGTCCAAGAAATTGAATGGCTGAAAGAGCAATCACTTCTTTCAGCTGAATTTCCTATTACACTATACGACAGCTCTTCGGTTCCGACAAACGAAACAACGGAAGCCCGAAATCAACTTGATTTGCTTGAACCCACGGAATTCAGCGAACGCGAGTTATTCGGGAAGAATACTATTATTGCTATTTTCGACGCTGGATTCTCCAATGCCGACAACGCTGATCATCTTTCGCATTTGTTCAAGAACAATCAAATCGCAGCCACAAAAGATTTCCTAAACAAAACAGAACAAGTCTATTCCCACTCTATTCACGGAACAGAAGTCCTTACATTTTTGGCTGGAAAGAACGACTCTGTTCAATTCGGGTTGGCCACAGAAGCAACATACCTCCTAGCGCGAGTAACACCTAACATGGGATTCTTTCGTTTTCTGAACGACGTTCAATGGATACAAGCGTTGGAATGGGCCGATGAGAAAGGTGCAAGTTTGGTGAACTCTTCACTAAGTTTTACCAATCAACTTTACGAACGAAGAGATTTAAATGGAAGGACTTGCAAAATTAGTATTGCAGCCAACACCGCTATGGACAAAGGGATTTTAGTCGTGAATGCTGCCGGAAATGAACTTCAAAACAGTTGGGAAATTATTGGTGCTCCAGCAGATGCCGAACGAATCCTTACCGTTGGATCTGTTGATCCAAAAACAGGATACATTTCTAGTTTCAGTTCAGTTGGTCCAACATCCGATGGAAGATTAAAACCCGACGTCTGCGCACCCGGAGAATTGCTTTATCCGGAAGATGGCGAATACAATCGCATTCAAGGAACATCCTTCGCAACGCCTCTGGTTTGCGGATTTGCAGCATGTGTGCGCCAACTTCATCCTGAATGGAATACTCAAAAACTTTGGGAAGAAATTCGTAAAAGCGGATCGCTTTATCCTTACTTCGACTACGCGCACGGATTCGGAATTCCAAGAGCGAGTTATTTCTTTTTCGAAGGTGACCAAAAACCGAACGTTTATTCGGTTCAGTTTACCTTAGACAGTTTAAACTGCAATAACGTTTTAACCATCAGCCGATCGGACACTTCAGAAATTCAAGAAAACTATTCTTCTCCAGTCGCCTTCATTCAATTCATAAAAGCAACCGGAGAAGTATTTAAGTATAACGTTTCTCGTCCGCATAATAAAGTGATTGCCTCGATTCCCGCTGAAGAATTCAAGGGATGTAAACTTCGTGTGGTATACGACCGCCACTTCTTCGAAATTCCTATTCCACAGCCATGAGGTACGCGTTGCTTTTTCTTTTTGCTGTTGGCATAACGTTTCAATCAACGGGACAAACAATTCTATTTGAATCGACTATCGATTCTGTCATGAAGAGAACGCGAGACTATCGATTGGAAGGTGTTAACATTGACAATTACTCTTCTTTCTATTACGAAATTGGAAATTTCATTCCCAACAACAAACACCTTTCAAAAAAGGAAAAACTTGAATTAGGCAGAAGCTTTTCCTGCGGATACACTTTCAAAAAAGACCTTGCGGAAATGTCGTCGATTGTCTTTGGTGTTGGGTATTACAGGAGAACGCAACGCTTGAATTCCAACTACCCCAATCGTTCCTTTGAACCCGACAGCGCCTGGGACCGCGCGAAATACAGCTCTAATGCATTTAACGCGCAAATCCGTTTGCGAAAATATCTTTTGAAGCACGGAAGTCAGACCAACAGCTACCTCGAATGGTCCTTGGAGGGTTATTATTTTTTGAACGCACGTTATCTCGGAGTTAAAAAATTCGACGATATTAAATTGAAACGCATTGAAAACAATCCGGCGGGGTTCAATAAATTGCAATATGCCTCTTCAGTCAAAATTAGTTTCAGCACCTTGGCCTTAGGGGTGCGGTATTTTCCTAACGAAATATTTTCAGGTGGAAAATACAAGAATGAAGACTACGGAAATTGGAGCATTTACTTCACCGTAAATCTTCCCGGAGACAATAGAAAAAAGAAATAATATTTATTGAATGAACCTCCATTCGGCAGCTTCGGCATGCCACTTACCTGTTCCCGTATCGCTATTAACTTCACACAAAGCGTGTTCATGTCCGTTCGAAATAAATAACCATGGCGCCTTCAAAACAGAATTGTATCTGAGTGTTTGACATAAAACGGCCTCTTCAATTTTAACCGTAGGCGCCTTGAATTCGGCTATGAGCAAAGGAAATGCCTCGCGTGTATAGAGCACCAAATCGGCTCTTCGTTTCATTCCGTGAAAAACAACCTCGGTCTCAACACCTATTCTTCCCTTTGGAAAATTCAAATCGTGAATAAAAAAATGAATGGCATGTTGACGAACGAATTCTTCGGGGGTAAGGGCTACCCATTTGTTACGAACAATGTCCCACACTTCACGCGAGGATTCACCGCGAATGCGGAACGAATAAGAGGGAAATTGGAAATTGAGCATAAAATTCAGTTGTGCAAATTAGTGTATATTTTTCAAGATTGAAATGTTGGGCTTCGACAAGACTATTCCCGATATTTGCAAGACATGGAACACTCGCTAATCATTCGTGACATTCAAATGGGCAACACTGCCCCTGTCTATCTTTTGCACGGCGAAGAGGCGTTCTTTATAGATCTTATTGCAGATGCCATTGAAGATAAAATTCTCGATGAAAGTGAGAAGGCGTTTGGTCTAACTGTTTGTTATGGAAAAGATTCAAATCTAGAATCCATTATTTCCATGGCGAGGAGTTTCCCTATGATGGGAAACAAGCAAGTGATTATCGTGCGCGAGGCCCAAGATCTAAAATGTTGGAAGAAAGAAGAGTTGTACAAATGCTTGCTTAATTATCTTGAAACTCCTACGCAAAGTACGGTTCTGGCATTTTGTCATAAAAACGGAAAAGTCGATGGTCGTTCTTCTATTTTCAAAACGTTAAAGACCAAAGCGAAAACCTTTGAATCGCTGACCATTAAAGAAAATCAGCTACCCAATTGGGTTCAGAATATTGTGAAAGACCAGGGCCTTGTAATTCGCGGAACTGCAACACAATTGCTCGCCGATTACTTAGGTTCAGACCTTCACAAACTCACCAATGAAATTTCGAAGCTCAGTATCGTTTTGAATCCTGGCGAGGAAATCACCACTCAAATTATTCAAGATCACATTGGGATTTCCAAAGACTTCAACGTTTGGGAATTGCAAACGGCACTCATTCGCAAAGACGTTATGAAAGCGAATCAGATTATTAACTTCTTCGAGAAAAACCCGAAAGATCATCCGTTGTTTCAAATCATTCCTGCACTGTATAGCTTTTTTGCTAAGCTGTGTGTCATTCAAAACAGCACCAACAAAGACGTTGCATACAAAGAATTGGGCGTTAATTATTATGCCGCTCAGAATTATAAAGAAGGAGAAAAGAATTATTCACCAGGGAAATCTGAACGCATAATAAAATACTTTAGAGATGCAGACGAGCAGCTCAAAGGATTAAAGGGAAACAGCATGACGCACGGCGACATTATGCGTGAGTTGGTTTTTAAAATAATGCACTAGCGAATAAGCGCTCCGGCGGTGAACATTTCATTCTTACCGTCTTTGCACAACGCATAAGTAAATCCACTCCGTAATCCGTACCCTCCGATATCACCGGCCTTATCAACAGCTAACACGCCAACTTGATACTCGTCGACCATAAACGCGTTATTGGATTTCAATCGTACTATTGCTTCCTCACACGCTTCTTGCGCGCTAGCGCCTTGACGCATGAGTTCAACAACCAAGAAAGAAGTACATGAACGAATAACGGTTTCACCAAGACCCGTGCAGGTTGCTCCGCCTACTTCATTATCTATGTAAAGACCTGCTCCAATAATTGGGCTGTCTCCTACTCTTCCGTGCAGTTTGTAAGATAATCCGCTTGTGGTGCACGACCCGGAAATGCGACCTTCATAATCCATAGCCAACAGGCCAATGGTATCGTGATTTTCAATATTAATAATTGGTTTGTACTGCGAAGTCTTTAACCATTCTTCCCAAGCTTTGTGTGCTTCGGGATTCACGTAATCGTTGTATTTGAACCCTTGTTCCAATGCGAATTGTTCTGCACCTTTTCCCACAATCATAGCATGTGGTGTCTTTTCCAAAACCGCACGCGCTATTGAAATCGGATGCTCGAAACCTTGAACAAAAGCTACTGACCCCACCTTGTGTTGCCAGTCCATAATGCAGGCATCTAACGTTGTTCTTCCCTCTCTATCGGGCAATCCGCCAAGTCCTACGCTCAGTCCGGTGAGATCAGATTCAATCTTCCAGACTCCCATCTCAGCCATATCCAGCGCGTTGCCTCCTTTCTTCAAAGTATCCATAGCCGCGTCGTTTGCAAGAATGCCGTGATCCCAAGTTGAAAGGACAAGTCCTTTGGTGTAACGTACCTTTTCTGCTGGCTTTTTCTTTTTTTCACTGAATGAAAAAAGAGCTGGAGACATCCCTAATAGAGCTCCAGTCGCAACTAGCTGACCTAAAAACTTTCTTCTGTTGTTGGACATTTATTTTACGACAAATGGGGTTCTGTAAACTCCTCTTTCGCCAATCACCTGAACGAAATATACACCTTGTGGGAAAGCCGATGCATTGAAAAATAATTTAGATTGCTCCGGCGATAAAACACCTGAATAAATTTCTTCCACTCTTCTTCCCTGAGCATCTAGAATGTATGCCTTCACTTTTTGCGAAGCGCGAACACTGAATTCCACGCAAGTCATTTCACTTGCTGGATTCGGATAAAGACGTGAAAATTGGAAAGCTTCTTCGTTCACAACGTTTCCAGCAAATACATCGAAACTCCAATAGCCTTCAGGCGCAGCAATAGGGCGTTGAAGAACTTTTCCAGTCGAAGCTTCTCCTTCAACATAATAATAAACGCGTGTTCCAGCAGGCTGTGCGGGAATAAATCCTTCCCAATTGTTGCCTCCAGTATTCACCATGTTCACTAGCGTGTATGCGCCTGTTAAGGCAGTCTTCCAATACATTCTGCCAGCAGCAACACCGTCGCGGTGGTTCATGTATGCTACAACACTGTAATCGCTTGTTGTGTTGTCTGTATCTTGAAGAGGATTGTGACTAATTAAAAGAGGATCGGCCACACCAACGCTATGGGTGATGCAGTGAATCGCGCCACTCGCAGAAATGATGTTATCGGGGTTGTTATCACAGTCGATACCAACAATCTGGTATCCAGGTAACATCTCTTGCCAAATGCGCAACGCTGTGGTATCGTATTGCTCGCGGTAAATCGGAAGAATAACCATCTTGTTCACGAAAACGGCATTGGTGTAGGTTCGGTATGACGATGGAGGATTCGAACTTGGCCAATTTCCAGCAACGCTAGGAGGCATAGGAATACGAACGGTCTTGTATGGCTCTCCCCATTTATTCATGAAGTTAGAAACCACATAGTCCATGTTTGCATTGATCTGCGGACCGTCTGAAATGTTCGCAGGATATTCACCCACAAGCAAGGTCTGCTCGTCAATTAATTTCATGTGCATGTCCACGTGATGAATACCATCGAAGGGAAGGGTTGGCATTTTAATGTATCTGTCTACACCGAGATAGTTCTCTGTAATTGCATCTATCTCAGCCTCTGTTTTTGCGGTAACACCGTATTGATTTCCAGGAGCGTTTTCTTCCAAAACAAGTTCTGATATGATTGCTGTTCCGAAACCATCACTCATCCAGTTTCCTCCTGTATTCACCAGATCATTGGGCGAAGCCGTTGTTGTGTACATATCAAGTCCTAAATAATCAGCAATGTATTGCGGAGAAGAATTATCGTTCGGTCTTGTTGGGCGATTGTAAATCCAGTCGACCAAAAACAAATCTTCTACCTCATTGGAATAGGCTGGGTTTGCGCCGTAATCGCGCATCCAAACTGAATCATAATTCGCAGGAAGAATAATCACATTGTTCAAATCTGTAAATGCTGGTCCGCCTGCTGTTCCATACAAGTACGCCTCTGTGGCTGCAACATCTTCAGAAAGAATGATCACAAGAGTTTGAGTTCGCGCAGCAGCAACAATTTGTTTTAAAATGGAAGGGTAAGAAATCCATGAAATTGTTAAGCACTGAATCTCTTCCCATTCGGCCATGGCGCGAATATTTGTGAAAGGTGGAGGAGATTCAATTCCTCTGTCGCTGTTTAAAATTGAAAAATCACCCTGAGCAATTTGCTCAATTTCTTGCGGAGTAAGATTGCGCGGCAATGTAACTTGGCTTTGCGCAGACCAACCAAATAAAAGAATAAATACAAATCCTGAAACTGACTTTTTCATAGCTATAAAATTTCAACTTGAAAATTAGTCATCAATTCACCAACTTCTACAAGTTAATGAACAAATTATTCGACTGAAAAGGCATCGCATACAAACTATCAAGCAGAAAGATAGACCCTGAACTTCCGTTGGCGACGCAATTGTATTTGATCCACTTCCCTCCGTATACATTGCACTGAAATGTCGTGTCAGCTAAATTATTGAATGTCTTCACCTCGTTAGAGCAGCATGCGCATTCGAAATTCGCATTGACCCAATTGAATTGAATGACGCTTGCACCTGTAGCGTTTGTGAGCGTGACATTCATACTTGATTGTGGCCACAATGCAATGTCTTTTTCCACTGCAACTTCATTTCGAAGTTGATCAGGAGAAACGGTTATTTCTTTTCCGTAATAAAACTCTCTTGACACCACAAGCCTCGCCTCAACAATGTTTTCTTTCTTCCATTCCAACGAATAATTTCCATTGATATCGGATTGTGTTGCGTCTGATTCTAAAAAATAATTGGTTAGAATCCCATTTACAAGCGCCTTCTGTTCTATTGAAACACCGACATAAGGCAATGCTATTCCTGAAGAAGCATCCTTCGTTCGACCGCTGATTCTATAATTAGTCGATTTTTCCTTGCACGAAAACAAAACAGAAGAAAATAAAAGTGCAATGAAAATGTTTTTCATTTTATCGACAATTTATAATGCTCAAAAATGGCCAAGATCTTATTTACGAAATTCACTGGCCCTACTCCGTTTACATATCCGTGCCTCACGCACGACATCGCGTAATACTGTCGTTGAGCTTTGAGCATTAATGCGTCTGCAACATGTCCTTCCCATAACGTATCGTTCCTTCCAATTTGTTTTGCAATGCACATGGCATCTAGAATGTGCCCGGGCCCGCAATTATAACTGGCCAAGATAAATTTTATTCGCTCTTCAGGATTGCGCACTCTTTGCGCCCAAAAATTATCTAAGTTGTGTAAATACTTCGCACCTGATTGAATGTTATTGTCAGGCGGACAGAGTGTATCTCCGTCGTACTTTGCTATAGTGGCGGGCATCAGTTGCATGAGTCCGCGCGCACCCGCCCACGATTCTGCATTCGGATTAAATCCAGATTCTACAAAGCTCAGAGCAGTGAGCAATCTCCAATCCCAACCTACAATAGGCGCGTGAGCTTTGTACAATGAATCGAATGGCGAAAGAGCTCCGGCCTGAACAGGAGGCATTGAAAAGAATCGTTGAACACCACCTGACCAATTTTCTTCAGCACGACCAAAATATCTGCGATAAAGTTTACTAATAAAACGACTTCCGTTTTTTCCAGCTATAAACGCATTCAAGCGTTCTTGCAAGAGGTAAGCATTTGGTCGAACAGCCCAGCCAATGTCCTCGTTTTCGCTTAACTCGACAGACATATCTAGATTCGGATAATCTTCAAAACTTAAAAATGCTAAACTCTTATCTGTAATTGTTGAGGGTACCCCACCGTTAGCCACTTCTTGAAGCAATTCTTCGGTTCCTACTTTGCCACTTGCTTCAATGACTTGAAGAGTCAAACCTGTATTCTTCGTTATCTCTTCAAGCTTTCGATAAAACGAGGAATACGCATGCACGTGAATAGGTAAGCGATCCAATTCATTAATTCCGTGAACAACAATTCCGTTTTCAAGTAATTTATTCGACGTATCTCTGCGTTGAACCAAGACCTGTTTGGTTTGGTAAATCGGCGGAGAAAAGGCTAAAAAGCCCTTGCGTTGCTCTGTAACAGTGAGGTTTGAAGCGATGATATCTCCTTCACCACGATACAACATGGCGAACATACTGTCGAGATTTTCAATTACCCGGACTTCCAACTTCACCTTTAAAAATTTCGCGAACTGTTTGGCCAATTCATAATCGAAACCCTTCGGTTCTTCCTTGTAGAGATAATAGGTTGACGAGCTGTTTTCAGTAAGAATAATCAGTTTTCCTCTTGAGCGAATACTGTCTAAATCTAGGTTCACCAATTGGGGCAAATTTGGATCTTGTTCAAATTCCGTTTGCTTTTTCTTCGGAGAAAGAAGAGTAAACATAAAAGCCACTCCACCAAGCAAAGCCAGAGAAACTAGGATAACACGCCAAACAGATTTCTTCAATGATTTCAGGTTTCTTCCGCGAGCGAATCGTGAAAGGATTACTTACAAACTTAATCAATTTAATTTTCATCTACCCGCTTCGTCAGAGGACAGGTAAAATGGGCCTAGTCATTCATTCCACAAAGAACGAAGTTTAACTCTTTGGGTGAAGTATCTTTGCAAAAGATATTTTAAAGACATGACCTTAATAAAATCTATTTCCGGATTTCGCGGAACCATTGGAGCTGTTCCAGGTGAACACTTAACTCCGCTCGACACTGTGAAATTCACAGCGGCTTTCGCTGCTTTTCTTCAACATAGAAACAACAAACAACATATTTCAATTGTAGTTGGAAGAGATGCGCGCATTAGCGGAGAGATGCTTCAAAACCTTGTCATGAATACCTTGGTTGGAATGGGCGTTCGCGTCTTAGACGCTGGACTTTCCACCACCCCTACCGTGGAGTGGGCTGTTACAGAAAGCAAAGCGAACGGAGGAATTATTCTTACCGCTAGTCACAATCCGAAAGAATGGAATGCATTGAA
>CAMCUG010000025.1 GCA_945878835.1 Chryseobacterium gleum
ATTTCGTTGGAGCATGTCATGGTGGTAACCGATGATTTGGCTTTGCCTTTTGGAAAGGTTCGCATGCGCGGAAAGGGCAGCGACGGTGGGCACAACGGTCTAAAGCACATTCAGCAGATATTAAATACGGGAGATTACGCGCGCATTCGCGTGGGCGTAGGAAATGAGTTCGCGAAGGGTCAGCAGATAGATTACGTCTTAGGTGAATGGACATCGGAAGAAAAGACTGGATTGGAGGAAGTTGTTCAGAAAGCCGCTCAAGGATGTTTATCGTTTGCGTTCATTGGTGTTGCTCTTACGATGAACACGTTTAATTCGAAGTAGAAGCTCTACCCCTTGTCATTCTCAATAAATTAACTATCTTTGCAATCCTTTTTCAAGCACTGTTATGAACGACATGGTAAAAATTCTTTCTGGCTCGGCGTCTAAATACTTAGGCGAGGGCATTGCTCATTCCTTCGGAACAGAGCTCGGAAACGTATTGATTCAGCGCTTTAGCGACGGTGAATTTTCTCCTTCTATTGAAGAAACGGTGCGCGGAAAAGATGTTATTATTGTTCAGTCAACCTTCCCTCCACAAGATAACTTAATGGAACTTTTACTTTTGATAGATGCCGCGAAACGCGCGTCTGCTAAGCGTATTGTTGCCGTTATGCCCTACTTCGGATTGGCAAGACAAGACAGAAAAGACAAGCCTCGTGTTCCAATAGGAGCGAAGCTTGTTGCTAATCTACTTACTGCTGCTGGTGTTGACCGTGTAATTACCATGGACCTTCACGCAGAGCAAATTCAAGGATTCTTCGAGGTTCCTGTGGATCACTTGTATGCAAGCACAATTATGATTCCTTTCCTTGAGGCAAAAAATATGACCAACTTGGTTATTGCTGCACCTGATACTGGTGGAACAAAGCGTGCAAGTGCTTACGCGAAAATTTTAGGTTGTGATCTCGCCATTTGCTACAAGCAACGAAAGGCCGCTAACCAGATTGAAAGCATGACCGTTATTGGTGATGTGAAAGGGAAGGACGTTATAATCGTAGACGATATGGTTGACACAGCAGGAACGTTGTGTAAAGCCGCAGAAATGATGATGGAGCATGGAGCCTTAAGCGTAAGAGCCATGTGTACGCACGCTGTAATGAGCGGCCCTGCATATGAGCGCATTCAAGATTCGGTGTTGAAGGAATTAATAGTGACCAACAGCGTTCCGTTGAAAGATGGAAAGCCAAAAGATAAAATCACGGTGTTAGACATTGCCGAATTATTTGCAAGTGTTCTTCAAAACCTGATTGAAAACAAAAGTATCAGTTCGAAATTTATTATCTCTTAAAATCAAATAACATGAAGCAATTTTCATTGAGCGGCTCTCTCCGTGAGAGCGTAGGAAGACAAAATGCAGCAGAACTACGTCGCAAAGGAGACATTCCTGGCGTTATCTACGGTGGTAACTCTTCTACACACTTTAGCATTACCACCAAAGTAATGGACAAAATCATGGCGTCATCAGACACCTTGGAATTATTGATCGATATTGACGGAACAGTTCGTCACGGTCTTATTCAAGAAGTTCAACGTCACCCAGTAACAGATAGAGTTGTTCACTTGGATGTATTGGAATTAGTTCCTGGAAAAGAAGTTAAAACAGCATTACCCGTTCGTGTAACAGGTAACTCTGAAGGAGTTAAGTCGGGTGGTCGTTTAGCGATCAACTACCGTAAGGTTCGTGTTTTCGGAAAGCCAGAAGAACTTCCAAACGAAATTATGCTTGATATCACACACTTGAAAATTGGTGATATGATTCGTATTCGTGAAATTTCTATTCCAGGTTGTAAAGTATTGGAAGCTGATGCTGCTGCTGTTGTTGCAGTACAAGCAACTCGTGCTTCTATCGCTGCTGCAACTGCAGACAAAGCACCAGAAGCAAAGAAGAAAAAATAATTTTCGCCCAATTAAAAAAGGGACACCTCAATTTGAAGGTGTCCCTTTATTTTTGCATTAATAATTCATTATGCCTAATCCAAAACCAAATCGTTCTCGCAGCGAGCGCCCCGCTCGTTCGGGTTCTTCAAAATCGGAACGTCCGGAAAGAGGAGCTCGTCCAGAGCGCCCTGCTTCGTCGAGACCCGATCGTCCAACACGTGGAGGCGCTTCGTCGAGACCTGACCGTCCTGCACGTTCAGGTTCAGACAGACCCGATCGTCCAGCACGTTCAGGTTCTGATAGACCCGAACGTCCAGTACGTGGAGGCGCTTCATCGAGACCAGACCGTCCCGTTCGTTCAGGTTCTGATAGACCCGACCGTGGTGAACGTCCGGAAAGAAGAGATAGCGCAAGACCAACAGGCGGTGGACGTTCAAATCGAACAGGCGGAAGAAACGAAAGTCGTTACAACGCGGAACGTCCAGAACCGAAAGCTGCAGCACGCCCAGAGCGCCCGGCGAAGGCCCCGAAAGACACGAGCCGTCACGACAGAGGTAAGAATGTTTTGGGCACAAGACCAAAACGCACAGAAGCGCCGAAGAAATTTGTTCGCGACGAAGATGCGCCGAAGCCGTATCGTTCAAACGCTCGTGAGCGTGTAAAAGAGGAAAAGAAGAAAGAAAAAAGTGGCGGACTTCACAAAGAGTTCGTTCCTGAAAAAGCATACATAAGCAAGACCGAGCGCGAAGGATTGATTCGTTTGAATAAGTTCTTAAGTAACGCAGGAATTGCTTCACGACGCGAAGCCGATCAATTGATTGAACTGGGTTTGGTGAACGTGAACGGTGTTGTGGTGAAAGAATTAGGATTGAAAATAGATCCAAAAAACGACGTAGTGAAATACGATGATGCGGTTCTTCGTCCAGAAAAACTACGTTACTTCTTGTTGAATAAGCCGAAAGGATTCCTTACAACCATGGAAGATCCTGAAGGAAGAAGAACAGTTATGGATTTAGTGAAAGAGGCGTGTGTTGAACGTATTTATCCTGTCGGAAGATTGGATAGAGCAACAACGGGCTTGCTGTTATTCACGAACGACGGAGAATTGGCGAAACGCCTCATGCATCCGAAGCACGAGTTCCCGAAATTGTATCATGTTGAAACCGATCAGAAAGTAAGATCTGAGCACGTGGATCAAATGCGTGAAGGGTTTGTCCTAGACGACGGATTCATTAAGGCAGATGAGATTGAGTATGTGGAAGGGGTGAACGCTAAAAAGCAAGTGGGTATTCGTATTCACAGTGGAAGAAATAGAATTGTTCGTCGCATGTTCGAGCACTTCGGTTATACCGTTGTAAAATTGGATCGTGTCATGTATGCTGGTTTAACGAAGAAGGAACTAACGAGAGGAAGATATAGACCACTTACAGAAGGTGAAATCGGATTCTTGAAAATGATTCGTTAATGAACCCTACCGTTCGCATAGCCAACCAACTTTCTGAAGACTGGATGTTAATCATCTTCGTCTTTGCTTTGGGAGTTGTTGCGTGGGTAAATCGCGACAACACGGTATTGCGTGCGATTTTACGTTCGGTATTAAGTCGAAGATTTTTCAAGCAGGAGGAACGAAGAGAAGGGCACGGCTGGAAAAATTTCGGAATGTTGGTTTGTTTTTTTCTGATGGGGGGGTTGGTGCTCACTCTTCTTAGCAAACGTTATTTTTCTGACATCTTTACGTTGCTTCCAATTTATCAATTTCTGATCAGTGTTGCTATTGTTGTGGTTCTTTTTGGATTCAAATGGCTCATGACGTGGTTGATTGCCTTCTTTACAGGCGGGGCATCATCTGCTCTAGAAGACTACAACAAATACTTGGCGTTAACTTCAAGGTTTGCTGTGTTAGCGCTAATAGTACCCTTGTCATTGGCGGTTTATTCAAGCGGAAATGTGAGTGACACGGCCTTGAATTTATCCCTTGTTTTATTGATTGTTGTTCCGTTTTTAAGTGCAATTCAGGCTATGTTTTCGGCAATACAAATGGGTGTACCATTTTTCTATATCTTTTTTTACCTTTGCACCTTCGAAGTTTTGCCTTGGGCAGTTCTTTCGAAACTAATTTGGCTTAACGTTTTTTAGAGGATATCCTCAACTTTCAGAGATGGCAGAGAAAATTAAAACAATTTTAATTACGCAACAAGATCCTGGGTCCGACAAGAATCCTTATGTAGATCTTGCTAAAAAGCATAAGCTAAAAATTGATTATCGTCCTTTCGTGCATATTGAAGGCCTGAGTGGTCAAGACTTCCGTCAGCAACGAATAGATTACGCTGAACACCCTTCAGTGTTGTTCACCAGCAGAAATGCAGTGGATCATTATTTCCGTTTAGCGAAAGAATTACGCATGACTGTTTCCGACGCAACGAAATATTTTTGTCTCAGTGAAGCCATTGCCTTTTATCTCCAGAAGTATACTCAGTTTAGAAAAAGAAAAATTTTCTACGGAAACGGAACGTTTGCAGAAATAATGGATTACGTGAAGAAGCACAAAACTGAAAAGTTTATGCTTCCTTGTTCAGATATGTTAAAACCAAGTATTCCTGAGATTTTAACAAAGGAAAAAATTGACTACTCTAAGGCGGTCATGTACAAAACGGTTTGCAGCGATTTAAGTGATTTGGCCGATGTGAAATACGACATGCTTGTATTCTTCTCTCCATCAGATATTGAATCGTTATTCAAGAACTTCCCCAAATTCAAACAGAATACAACGAAGATTGCAGTATTCGGACAAACCACTGCTTTGGCAGTTGAAAACGCGAAGCTTCGTATAGATGTTATGGCACCGAACCCAAAGGCGCCAAGCATGAGTAAGGCTATAGAATTGTTCATTCAGCAGAAGTAATATTCTCTTTTATGGCATAAGTGTTTGTGAAGGCATTGAATGCGTTTCATGACTTTTGTGCTCATGATACACGTAAATCAACTCCAATATACCCTAGCACTTTCTAACGTGCCGCATTTAGGTCCTATTCGATTTCGTAAGCTTATTGAAAAGTTCGGTTCGGCGGAAGCTGCCTTTCATACTCCTGTTTTCAAATGGGAACTTCCAATTCGTTTAAAATTAGATGCGGAGAAGAAAACTGAATTTCTGCTCAAAGCTGAGCGCGAAATGAGCGATGCCCTTCAACATAAAATTGAAATAGTAACTTATGCCTGTGACAATTATCCCAAGCGATTGAAGTACTTCGACGATGCACCTGTTTTTCTTTTTAAACGAGGCCACGCACAGGTTAATCCAGCGCGAACCATAGGCATAGTAGGGACGCGCAACGCAACGGCTTATGGCAGATCGTTCTGCAATGAACTCATTGCATCGCTTCGTGAATTGGATGTGGTGGTCATAAGCGGATTGGCTCTTGGAATAGATGCTCAGGCTCACACTTCAGCATTAGAAAGCAAATTGGTCACGTGGGCGTGCATAGCCAACGGACATGAGAATATTTATCCGAAAGAGAATCGGAAACTCATTCAGCGTATTGAGGAAACCGGATTGGTGTTTTCGGAATTGGCGCCCTATGTAAAGGCAGAAAGAGAGTATTTTCAAACGCGAAACAGATGTATAGCTGCTCTTTCGGACGCTGTGCTTGTCGTTGAGTCAGCAGCCAAGGGTGGATCGCTTGTAACAGCGAATTTCGCGAACGACTTCAACAAGGAAGTTTTTGCGTTACCCGGTCGAGCGAATGACGCATACAGCAGAGGCTGTAACAATCTCATTCGTCAACAAAAGGCCCATTTGATTACCTCTGCTGAGGAGTTGTGTTTGCTTATGGATTGGCAGTTGGATGCCAAGGCAACACAATTAGTTATTCCGGAATTGAGTGTTGAAGAGACGAAGGTTTTCAATTTGCTTCGAAGAGAAAACTCGTTGGATTTAGATGTTTTGAAGTTGAAATTCGAAGGTGAAAATCTAGCGCTTCATTTGTTGAAATTGGAATTGAAAGGCGTGGTGCGCTGTTTACCCGGAAACAAAATTGAATTGGCTTAATCTTGCGACTTGTTGTATTGAAATTTTTTCAATAAAGCCGGAACGAAGACAAGGCAAAAGACGCTGCCAATGGTGCAGACAGTTAGGAAAATAAGAGCCACGGATGAAGGAATAATGTGAACCGGATAGAACTCAACCACGGCTCCTTGCATACGAACCAGCCCCACTGTTTGTTGAAGGTATGTAAGCGTTAAGCCGAGTGCGGTTCCAACCAGCGCACCCGTTAGGTTAATGAACACACCTTCTAAAATGAAAATGTTGCGAATGGTGGCTTTAGTAGCGCCCATGCTGTACATGACGTGAATGTCTTTTTTCTTTTCAATAATGAGCAGCGTAAGTGAAGCCAAGATGTTGAAGCTTGCAATGATGAGAATGAAAACTAAAATGAGGTAGGTCGCCCATTTCTCGCTTTCATTTGTTTTGTATACCAAGGCGTTTTTGTCTTCGCGCGTTTGAACGTTGAGATTCGGCAGCATGGATTGAAGTTCTTCCTTCAACTTATTCAAATTCGTATTGGGTGAAGTTTGAATTTCCAAAGCTGTAAACGTTGAATCCATTTCATACAGCTCTCGTGCTAATCTGAAAGGAAGGAAAATATATTTCTTGTCGAGTTCAGCATTCGCTGTGAAGATTCCGGTTACACGCAGATTCGTTTCGTTGAATGCGTTTTCACGGTTGGTTGAAAGTCTTCGGCCCGCAACTGGTGTTTTAATGTTCAGAACAACGGGTGGTTGAAGGGAAGATGGGAATTGCAATTCTCCGCGCACACCAAGTCCAACCACCGCGTAATTGGCTGAATCTTCTTCCAACAAAAACTCGCCCGCATAGACCATGCTGTCGGTGGGCAACGTTTTTACATAGGCGGCTTCAATGCCTTTAATGGTGGCTACTGTATTGGAATTGTTGTATTGCAACCAGGCATCGTTTTCAATCACTTTTCCAATGAGAGTAACACCTTCAAGTTGTTGAATTTTTTCGAAGGGAATGGATTTCTCTTCGATTTGAATTCCTTGTTTTGCAACAATGGTTATTGGTGCATCGAAGCTCGAGAATAGATCTTCAATAAGAAGTTCAAGGCCATTGAAGGCACTCATTACAAGGATCATTGCACAAGCAACAAATGCCACAACGCTCATAGAAATGAGCGATATGGCATTTATAATGTTTCGCGATTTCTTCGCGAACAAATAGCGTCTAGCAATGAAGAGCGATAACTTCACGAATTATAGTGTTCCGCGTCTTTCTTGCTCGCGTTCGATGGATTCAAAAAGTGCTTTGAAGTTTCCTTTTCCGAAAGATTGCGCACCTTTTCTTTGAATGATTTCAAAAAACATGGTTGGCCTGTCGAGAACAGGTTTCGTGAAGATTTGAAGTAAGTATCCTTCGTCGTCACGATCGATCAAGATTCCGAGTTCTTGAAGTGGAGCAAGGTCTTCATCGATTTTTCCAACACGATCCAACACGGTTTCGTAATAGGTGTTGGGTACCGTTAAAAATTCAATACCGTTATTTTTTAACGCGGTAACTGTTTCAATAATGTTGTTCGTTGCAACTGCAATGTGCTGCACGCCTGCACCGTTGTAGAATTGAATGTACTCTTCAATTTGACTCTTTTTTCTTCCTTCAGCTGGCTCGTTAATTGGAAATTTAACACGACCGTTTCCGTTCGACATTACCTTACTCATGAGTGCCGTGTATTCGGTAGAAATATCTTTGTCGTCGAAGCTCACAAGCTGCGTGAATCCCATCACTTTTGCATAGAATTCAACCCACTTGTTCATTTCATTCCAACCCACATTTCCCACCATGTGATCAATGTATTTCAATCCAACTTCTTTGGGCTGATAGGCAGGTTCCCACTTCACATAACCTGGCATGAATACGCCGTTGTAATTTTTGCGTTCCACGAAGTAGTGAAAGGTTTCACCGTAGGTGCGAATTCCGCTTAAGATAACCTCCCCATTGGCATCGTTTAAGCGAATCGGATCAAGACAAGTTTCTCCACCGCGCTCTGTGGTTTCTTCCCACGCCTTGGTAGCATCATCAACCATTAAAGCAATGACCTTAACACCGTCTCCGTGTTGGTTCACGTGCTCGTTAATTGGACCACCAGGACCAAGAGCAGTAGTCAGAACCAAGCGAATTTTATCTTGTTGAAGGACATACGAAACGGCATCTTTCGATCCGGTTTCTAATCCGCGATAAGCAAGAGGTTTGAACCCCCATGCGCTCATGTAATAGTGCGCGGATTGCTTTGCATTTCCAACATATAATTCAACATAGTCGGTACCTAATAGCGGTAGAAAATCTTGCGCGTCAGGAAATATTTTTTCTATTTCTGAACCAGAGTTGTGAACATTCATTATAACCAGCTTTTAATATAATTTGGATCATTAATTTGAATGGCCGCTTCGGTAATTCGAAGGGGTCTGAAAGGGTCTATCATAACCGCAAGTTCTTGCGTTTCTTTTTGACCAATACTTCTTTCGTAAGCACCAGGGTGTGGTCCGTGAGGAATTCCACCAGGGTGAAGTGAAATAAATCCTTTTTCAATGTGGTTTCTACTCATGAAGTCACCGTCTACGTAGTACAATACTTCATCTGAATCGATGTTACTGTGGTTGTACGGAGAAGGAATAGAATTAGGATGATAATCGTACAATCTTGGGACGAATGAGCAAATAACAAAGTTATGTCCCTCGAAGGTTTGATGCACAGGAGGCGGTTGGTGAATGCGTCCGGTAATGGGTTCGAAATTGTGTATCGAAAATGCGTATGGATAGTTATAACCGTCCCACCCTGCAACGTCGAAAGGATGTGTTGCATACACGAGGGTGTGCATATGATTTTCCTTTCTTATTTTCATGGTGAAATCACCTTTCTCGTCGTGCGTTTCGAGTTCAGAAGGGCGCTTGATATCACGTTCGCAAAATGGTGAGCTCTCTAACAATTGTCCGAATTGATTTCTATATCGCTTCGGCGTTACAATGGGTGAAAAACTTTCAACAATAAAAAGGCGATTGTCTTCGGTATCGAATTCGATTTGATAAATCATTCCTCTTGGAATGACAAGGTAGTCGCCGCATTCAAACGGAATATTCCCTAAGAAAGTGCGTAGTTTTCCTGAACCACGATGCACGAAAATAACTTCGTCTGCATCTGCGTTTTTATAGAAGTATTCTGTTAAACTTTTGCGAGGAGCGGCCACAGAAATGTGGAGGTCATTGTTGAAGAGCAGCACGGTACGACTTTCTAAGAAATCGTCTTGCGGCGCAACATTAAAACCACTAAGCATTCGCGGCTCTATGTTGTGGTGCACCGCTGCTTTTGGCGACACGTCTAAGGGTGCGCTAATGCTTTTAATTTGAGTAGGTCTCTCTAGGTGGTAAAGCAATGAAGACATACCGGTGAATCCTTCTGTGCCGAATAGCTGTTCGTAATGCAATTCGCCAGATTCCTTGTAAAACGTAGTGTGACGTTTCGCAGGTATTTTTCCGAGTGAATGGTAGATAGGCATTTGGCGAAGTTACGAATGATTAGTTTTCGGAATCCTTAATTGTATTGATGTAGTAGTTCAAGTTAGGAGGCTCAATATGTCCTTTTACGAGAAAGGCATTCGGGTAAATTGAGCGAAGGTTTTTTAATTCTTGTCGTGCTTCACTTTCAGTAAGAAAATCGCCGATGCGCAGACTGAAGTCGGGAACGTTTTGTTCGAGATAGGCTTGGTGAATTATGCCCTTCGTGATATACTCTTGACGTTTATTTTTGGCTTGATCCAATGGCCCGAAGAAAATCTGTATACGATAGCCTTGTAGGTTGTTGAGCCCTCTGGAATTCTTCTCAAGCGCAATAACACTTGGGGAAGCAACGAATGAAACGATTCCTCGACCGAGGCTATCTGCAACACCTCTATTCGGCACTACCGAGGAATTGGTTGGCCCGGGTTGAGCGATTGCGAGCGCAGGCATTAAGAAAATAACGAAAACGAATTGTTTCAACATGACAAAGTACATTTCTCAACAAAAGTAGGTGTTGCCTAAGGAACTTCAAAACATAAATAGCATTGTATCAATAGACTATGAGAATAAAAGAAGCTTCGTCTTATTTAGAATAGGTATAAATTGATAAATAGATGTAAATGACATTTCTGTGATAAACCTCGTGAAGTAAATTTGCGACGCATTAAATAAGGATTTTTGTAAAAAGACCAGGAATGAAGCGACTTCTAGCAAGTTTAAAAGGATTAGCGTTATTATCGATTGTTAACCTGTCCTTGTTTTCAGCGTCTTACGCTGCTAACATTCACGAAGGCGGGGACCCAATAAAGGGTGCCGAACTTTTCAACGCCAATTGTGCGTCGTGTCACAAAATAACAGATGAAATCTTGGCTGCGCCAGGTTTGAAAGGCATTTCAGACCGTTGGGCAGGAAAAGACGACATGATTGTTAAGTGGATTCAAAACCCTCAAGCAGCTGCTGCATCTGGTGACGCTTATGTGAAAGGATTGGTCGACAAGTATGTTGGAACCTACGGTTGGATGGCTGCTCAGGCAGTTAGTAAAGAAGAAATCAATCACATTTTAACTTACGTTAAGTCGGGCGGAGGTGCCGCTGGTGGCGTTGGCGGTGCTGTTGGAAATAATGCGGGTCCAGAGTGCATTACCGTTGAAGACATGGCCAAGATGAAGGCGTTAGAAGATGAAGCTAATGGAAGTGGGGGATTAATTTGGATTATTATCATTGGTTTAATTCTAGCGGTTGTTGGTGTTTCTGCCGCGAATATTTCACGTTCGTTGAAATCTGCGAATGCAGAAGGTGATATTTCGGAAGAAGAGGAACACACCGGGTATTGGTCCTCAATCAAGTCTTGGATGTGGAAGAACAAAGGATTCGTTGGAATCGTTGGTGTCTTCTTAGTGTGTTACTTCGTAGTTGTAGGTTACGGAACTTTAATGGATATTGGAGTTTACGAAGGTTACAATCCTGAGCAACCTATTTGGTTCTCTCACGCGAGTCACGTTTGTAAAAACGAAATCGATTGTCAATACTGTCACAGCAGCGCTGCTAAATCGAAGCACGCAAGTATCCCTTCCGTAAACGTTTGTATGAACTGTCACAAGGGTATAAACAAGGGTCCAATCTCAGGAACGAAAGAAATTGCGAAGATTTACGCAGCGATAGGATTCGATACTTTAACGAAGCAGTACATCGCAAACTACGATCAAAAGCCAATTGTATGGAACAAGGTTCACAACCTACCAGACCACGTCTACTTCAACCACAGTCAGCACGTAGCTGTCGGTAAAATCGATTGTAAGCAATGTCATGGTCCTGTTCAGACTTACACAACGGGTCGCCAAGCTACCACAGCGGAAATTAATCTTCAGGAGGACGTAGAAGGATTGGTTAAGTTAACCAAGCCAACTCTAACAATGGGATGGTGTATTGAATGTCACAAAGAGAAGAAAATTGACCTTACTTCAAGCGGGTACTATGAAGAAATGCATGAGCGTTTCAAATCTACCGAGGCTGGAAAGCGCACCCTACGTGCTTTGCTTCAAGATAACATAGACGGAATGAAGTTGGGAGAAAAGTTAGATACGTTACGTCCTGAGATTTCTGTAAAAGGAATGGGTGGATGGGAATGTGGAAAATGTCACTATTAATTTTGATTGGACCTGAATATCATGGGTATGAATAAAAAATACTGGACAGGAATGGAAGAGTTGGAGAACACTTCTTCTTTCCAAGAAAGCATGTCGAATGAGTTTGTAAAGTCTGAAAGCGTTGAAAGCTTTTTAGGCAACGACAAGCTTGCAGAGAGTAACACTGGGCGTCGTGACTTCTTGAAGTTCATGGGATTCAGCGTAGCGGCTGCAACGCTTGCGGCTTGCGAAACTCCTGTAGTTAAGAGTATTCCTTACGTGGTGAAGCCAGAGGAAATTACTCCGGGTGTTGCGAACTACTATGCATCTTCTTTCTATGATGGAAATGAGTATGCGAACTTGTTTGTTAAAACACGCGAGGGTCGTCCAATCTTCATTAAAGGAAACAAAGAACACGGAAT